>CAQFOZ010000040.1 GCA_948788915.1 uncultured Muribaculaceae bacterium
CACGTGATTTGTAATCTCGGGGTCGTTGGTTCGAATCCGACAAGAGGCTCAGAAAGGCGCGCATATTTTGCGTGCCTTTTTTGTATTCCGGTGGTTATGTTTTATCCGCAGAATTTGTTACTTCCGATTAAGTTAGTTAATTTTGTGCGAACTAAACAAATTTGCAAAGATGTATATAATCCGAGTGATGTATAAGAAACCTCTTGAAGAGGTAGACAGATACCTGGCCGATCACAGGGCTTTTCTTGACCGGCATTTCGAAGCCGGACACCTGATAGCCTCAGGCCCCCAGATACCTCGGCAAGGCGGTGTGATTATGATACGTGATATGGAGGCCGGGGAGATGCAGGCTATTTTGGACCAGGATCCTTTCCGAGTCAATGATATCGCAGACTATTATGTGACAGAGTTTGTGCCGACCAAATTCTGTGATCCGGCGTTAGAGACTTTAATAACTAAACTATAACTAATTTAACTATGCTTAACGAAAGAGTTCACGAGGCAATAAATGCCCAGATTAACGCCGAAATGTGGTCGGCATATCTTTATCTCGCCATGTCCATGGATGCCGAAGCCAAGGGTTACAAAGGCGTTGCCAACTGGTTTTTCATCCAGTATCGCGAAGAACTTGACCATGCCCACATCTTTATGAACTATCTCAACTCGCGTGACGCCAAAGTAGAATTACGCTCTATTGAGGCTGTGCCAACGGAATGGAATTCCGTGCAGGAGATGTATCGCGACACACTTGCCCACGAACAGAAAGTGACAGCCCTTATAAACGCTATCGGAGCACTGGCTAACGAAGTGAACGATTTTGCTACGGCCAACCGTATGGCCTGGTTTATAGACGAACAGGTAGAAGAAGAGGAAAACGCACGCGAGATGTTAGCTTCGGCCGAAGCAGTAGAGGATAACAAATACGGCATGTATATGCTCGATAAAGAACTGGCAGGACGTACTTATACCACGCCTGGCCCTCTTGCTTCCAAATAAATTGGTAAGACTTCGAGGCGGCACACCGTAACTTTATCGGCGTGCCGTCTTTGTATATGTATATATCTTGGTGTTTATGGTATATGCAAACCGCACATATGCAGGCAGATACAAGAAATATTATAAAATACTGGCTGAAAAATTTGCAAGAATCGCCATAAATGTCTAACTTTGCAACCGCAAAGGCATAGAACTGCTGCGGCTTAGGCCGGCAATCTCAAAGGAGAGGTGGGTGAGTGGCTGAAACCACCAGTTTGCTAAACTGACGTAGGAGCAATCCTACCACGAGTTCGAATCTCGTCCTCTCCGCGATGAGTCAATGAAGACTAAAAATCTTAAATCCAGCTAATCATTGATTAGCTGGATTTTTGTTGGTAATCAGTTGTTGTCCGGACATTATTAGGACACTAGTAGGATATCCACAGGACCCAAAAGGGGTAGTTGAGTAACCAATGCGTAGCCAAAAATCGATTTTTGAAATGGTTATGGGTATCTGGTTAAGACTTGGTTATTACAGACCATAACTGGAGCCACGACTCTGGCACGGTGAAAACACACGGCTACATAATCGCGCTGACAGCCCATGTAAATTATTAATTTTTATTATGGAAATCAGGGCACTGAAAAGTGATCACTTTTCAGTGCCCTGATTGATTTCGGGGGTATTCGTATTATTCGAACTCCGAGTATTCAGCTCCTTTGAATAAGATGGTGTTGTTGAATTCGTCGAATCCTACAGGAATCGGGCTGTCAAGCAGGATGAGTTTTTCCTTTATCTCAGAGAGGGGTTCAGAGGACTCCAAGTATGTCGCGCCTCCGTGAGTGGCTACTATCATGCCGTCTTTGATTTCGGCAAGGTAATATGAGTCTTCGGCCGGCAGATTCACACGCATCCAGTTCACGTTTATAAGCGCGTGTGCCCGATCGACGGGTTCGATGTTGATTGATCCCTGGAAGCGTATCTTGTCGAGAGGCTTGTTGGATGTTAGGTTTTTCCTGAACATCTCTTTCGGGATTACGGCATCATAAGTCGTGGCCACAGACTGGGATACGTAAGCCTCTGTGCCGTTGTTGTCTACCTTGTACCATCCGTCAAGTTCTTCAAGTAAAGGAAGGAGTTCGGCTTTTGAAAAAGTCCTCGCCTTTGCCGCCGTAGTGGACGGTTCCGTGCGTAGATTGACGTTGCCTTTCATCGGGCTTACGTATTGGCTTTGGGCATTGCCGCAGAATGCTGAAGCAGCGATTGCCATCGCTGCCAAGATTGCGTGTTTCATTTTCGGTGGGTTCTATAACTATAAAGTGTATGAATTCAGCGGAGTATCAGTTCAGGATTCCATTGCAGGCCCTTTTCAAGCAACATGAATTTGTGTCTTATCGAGCAGAGGTCTTCGTTGGCTCCGCCGGTTACGTACAGGATGCCTTTTACGGTCTCGCCGGAAGGCAGCGTTTCCGGGATTCTTACGGAAGTGGCAAGACGGTCTCCTTCCGTAGTGGTGGCATATCCCTCCTCGCTTGTTATATTTTTGTCGGATTTGCCGGCGTTAGTGAGCGTGAAAGTTACCTTAAGGTCGTTGCCGTATTTTTCCATGTCTGTTATGCCGAGCCTGATTTCGGTGTCGGTAAACATCCCGCCGGGCCTGTTGTTTGCTTTGTCTGTCGCAACCTCGTGGAACTGCGGTATTGGTATGTTAGTGAAAGTGTAGTCGAAATCCCCGTAATAGTTTCCTGCGTTTGACTTTTCAGAATCCGGAGCCCGGCCTACGATTTTGATTTTTTTCAAGACTTTCGCATCCAATGGCACATTGTTGATTTCCACGAGTTTCGAAAGGGGGTCGCCGTTATCGGGCACATCGAATTGGAGACGGTGCATGTATGTGGAGATAGGCTCCTCATCGTCGATCCATGCGTATCGGTCGTTGTCGATGCATACGTTTCCGATTTTTTTAGTCCCGGTAGCCTGAAATACGGGATAGAATACTATCTCTTTTCCGCTACGGCGAATACGTGTGTCGTTAAGTGTAACCTTAAGTCCCGGCACTCCGTTTTTGTCGCTGGCCGTATGAACTTCCGCATTCGCATGATTGTCTATGGACATCGCCGTGCATGCTATGGCAACAGCAGTCCAGACCCTGAATTTTGTAGATTGCTTCATATCAGAAACACATTGCACTGAAGTCCTTTGGATTGAAGCTTGATGTGGTCTTAAAACGGCAGGACTTCGTTGGCCGCTTTTATCTCATCATTGACTATCAATCGCAAAGTTAAGAAAAAATGTTTTACTAAAAAAGTTTTCTAATTCGAAAGTTACGTTACGAATCAACGGAAAGAAAATGAAATTCAAAGTATGCCAATAGAATGTGTTGTAATAACAATTGCCGCCGCTGATTAATCGTGCCGTCAATGCTGGAAAGCAGGCTCACAGGCTGCATACTAAATATAACTGTAATTTGCATGTTTCTGTGTAAGAAATATTTTGTACCTTTGCCGCTATCTATTTGCCTGTCTCTGCAATGCAGGCTACGATACCAAACAGAGAGATTGCATTGAAGATGATAAATAAAAGTATAACTGATATTGTTGCGGTGATAAGCATGCTAGTGGCACTTGTTACCGGATTTATACTACACAACGAAATACATCACAGTCATATATACCATGATGTGCGACTTTGGAGCCTGCACGAAACCTCTGGACTTGTCTGGATGGTTATTATGGTATTGCACTGTGTGCAGCATACTCCTTGGTTTAAGAATTACACAAAAATACCGTTGAGACATAAGGCTGTATCGACACTTCTTCTGGTATTATCAGTGCTGATAGCTATATCCGGTTTATTACTGATGTTCGGCAGCCGTTCACAATTCATTTCTATATTCCATTATGTGTTAGGCATAATATTTACGTTGGCAGTGGTGTATCATGTGATCCGAAGGTGGAAGGCATTCAGATATTTGTTTAAATAAATATATATGTAACTAGACAAATGTCCTGCATCTATTTCTATGAATTTCAGAGGTTTATTGTGCAAAAGGATTTTTAGACATGAAATACTGTATTTGTGTTCAGTTATCAGAAATTTAGACAATGACAGATCGATAGAAACTCTTTATAACCTTGTTGCAGATGATGATGACAGGGTGGCTTACAATGCCTTGTGGATCTTTTCTCATTTGACAACTGAGGATAGTCGCTGGTTACTGAAACGTCGGAATGAACTGATTGACCAGTTGCTGGTAGAGGCGCATGTGGGAAAGAAAAGACTTATTCTTACATTGTTGGAACGCCAGCCTGTAGAAAAAGAAAATATTCGCACAGACTATCTTGATTTTTGCCTATCCAGCATCAATTCGGCAGAACCATACGCCATCAGAGCGTTATGCCTTAAACAAGCCTTTGCCCAATGCCGGCATTATCCAGAGTTGGTGCAAGAACTCATCGCATGCATCAACATGATGGAACCCTTCGAAATATCCCCAGGACTGAGATCTGCACGTAACAACATTCTGAAACAGCTCGCTAAATCCAAGTAATCCTCATCCATCCCTTGTGCCTACTCTTCGAAAACTAACGTCCGTTAACAATCGTTTTTAAACAGCCTCTTAAGCTTCTAAAAAGTAAACCACCTCTAAGACCCTATTTTGAATTTTTTTTTGTTCGCAACATTCTATATTTCAAGAATTGTTTGTAACTTTGCGCCCAAATCCAAGACTCTCTTAGAAAGAGATATGGATAAATAAATCAGTCAACAGATGAGAATAAAATGACCAGAGTAAGAGTGCAAAAGCGAAGTAACTCTATCTCAGGACAACCGTCTTTCTTTTTAACCAGTCTTTATAACTGCTTGAAGATCAGCAATGACTGAGCACAAGCAGGACTTGGAAAATTGCTTATAGTCCATAAAATCCGATGGAATTGTCTGAAAAACAATGGTTTGTGATGCGCGATTTGAAGCGCAGAAACGCCAACTCTCTAGCCGTTCACGAGTTGGCAAAAGCGGGGCTTGAAGTGTTCACTCCGATGACGCAGATGATAATGACCATTGGTGGACGGCGGCAGCGGAGGGATGTACCGGTTATTCAGGATTTATTATTTGTTCACGAAACAAAGGCTGCTCTCGATCAGCATGTGGAGCGTAATCCCACGCTCCAGTACCGCTACCAGTTCGGCAAGTCGATAAATGAGCCGATGACTGTACGCGCGGAGGAGATGAACCGATTCATCTTTGCCGTCAACAACTCCGCATCAACCTTATATTATAAGCCCGGCGAACTCACCAAAGCCATGTGCGGCAAGAGAATCCGTATAGTCGGCGGTGTGCTTGACTCTTTTGAGGGATGCCTCTTATCGATGAAAGGCATGAGAAAACGCCGTCTGATTATTGAATTGCCAACGTTGATAACAGCTGCTGTTGAGGTGCAGCCTGAATTCATCCAACTGGTACAGTAATCAGTTCCTACTATTGCCGAAGGCGTGTCATTTTGTTTTATATTTCAATTATAATGTTTTTTCTATGAAGTGCCCCATGCGTCCGTTTTCCTTCTATTTACGGAAGAATTTTCAGATCAACGGCCATTTAGGGAAGATATGCCATTGACAATCGTTTGCCAACAGACAGAGAACGGCTTAAAAGACTGATTGCAAAGAATATTTTGTTTCTATAGGACCATTGTCTCTCGGTCATATGTGCTGATAGAAGATAATTTTATGCATACAGATTTTTTCTCTTTCAAACACTCCGGTTGGGGATGCCCATAATATTTAATTTGGTTTAAAAGTAAACATACTCTTATACTTACTGAAAATTTTTAAATTTTAGCGGAAACTGCTTCTTTGGCGGCTTCCAATGATTCACACGTCAAATTTACACGCTTACATTAAATACTCCATGGGATCGAATTATCGAATAGCAGTAGCTGGAACTGGCTATGTCGGTCTAAGTATTGCGACATTATTGGCTCAAAACAATCATGTGACCGCGGTAGATATAATTCCAGAAAGAATTGAGTCAATCAACAACAAGAGGTCTCCCATTCAGGATGAGTATATCCAAAAATATTTTTTGGATATAGACTTAGACTTATCTGCGACACTTGATGGTTCTGAGGCATATAGAAGAGCCGATTTTGTAGTTATTGCAGCGCCGACAAATTACGACCCTGCAATGAATTATTTCGACACACATTGTATCGAAGATATTATCGATTTGGTGCTAAGCGTTAATCCAGATGCTGTGATGGTGATAAAGTCAACCATTCCGGTTGGCTATTGTCGCAGCCTGTATGTAAAATATGCGGCAAGTGGTGTCAGACGGTTCAATCTGCTGTTTTTTCCTGAGTTTCTGCGTGAGAGCAAAGCGCTTTACGACAATTTGTATCCATCGCGGATTATCGTGGGTGTTCCGAAACTTATTGACAAGCCGGAATTTGCTGATGAGAATGCGGCTATTATGGCTGTTACCGATATAGAGAGGCTTGAGAGCGCGGCGCGTGTCTTTGTTGGTCTGCTGAAGGAGGGAGCTTTGAAAGAAGATATCGCAGTGCTGTATATGGGGATGAAAGAAGCAGAGGCGGTGAAACTCTTTGCCAATACCTATCTGGCTCTGCGTGTGAGTTATTTCAACGAACTCGACACGTATGCCGAAGTAAAGGGACTCGATTCCCGGGCTATAATTGAGGGTATCGGCCTTGATTCGCGCATTGGTATGCATTATAATAATCCGTCGTTCGGCTACGGCGGCTACTGCCTGCCCAAGGATACCAAGCAGCTTTTGGCCAACTACGAGGATGTGCCACAGTGTATGATGAGTGCTATTGTGGAGAGTAATCGCACTCGCAAGGATTTCATCGCCGACCAGGTGTTGCGCATGGCAAGCTACTACGACAATAACGATGCCAACACTTATGGTCAGGTATCGGGGTCCCAATGTATAATCGGAGTGTACCGCCTGGCGATGAAGTCAAACTCTGACAACTTTCGCCAAAGTAGCATACAAGGCGTAATGAAACGCATCAAGGCCAAAGGCGCGACCGTGATAATTTATGAACCGACGCTCGAGGATGGAACAACTTTCTTCGGTAGTGTGGTTGTGAATGACATATGTCGTTTTAAGCAACTTTCAGACGCCATCATAGCCAATCGTGCCTCGGACGAACTTGCGGATGTAGCGGATAAGGTGTATACTCGCGATATTTATAACCGGGATTAGATAGGGATTGTTCACTTACAAATTTAATAAATATCGTACTTAACGAAGTATGGATTTAATATCGATAATCGTTCCTATTTTTAATTCCGAGCGATATTTAGAGCGAAGTATTGAGTCATTGCTAAGACAAGACTATCAAAATACTGAAATAATTCTTGTCAACGATGGTTCGACAGACAACTCTCTTTCAATTTGTGAACGATATGCTACTGACTACCCTCAGAAGGTCAGAATCATAAAACAAGAAAACCAGGGAGCCTCAATTGCGCGCAAAAACGGGATAGCTAATGCAAACGGAGAATATTTGGTATTCGCCGATAGTGATGATTATGTTTCAACTGAATATGTGTCGGCATTGTATAAAGCAATCCGAAAACATAGTACAAGTGTTGCCTTGTGTCCGATGAAACGTGTTGAGATTGGGGATGTTCCATCGTTTGTAGAAGCAAAATCTTCATATTGTATGCCAAAGTGCGAATTAATGCAACGCTTTTTCAAATATGAATTTTGGGGATATCCAGGAGGTTGCTATAGCAAAAAGTTATTTGATAATATAATTTTTCCAACAGCTACGATAAATGAGGATTATTATGTTAAGGCGCAGCTGTTTGCTAAGCAGGATTCCGTGGCATATATTGATAGTGCTCTTTATTGTTATGAACAGCACAAGGGTAGTTTGTCCAAGCAGCCATTATCAATACGTGCGCTTGGCGAATTTGACAACACCGTGGCGACCTGGGAATTTATAAGTCATAATACACCAAAATATTCGCGGCATGCTTTATCGATAGCGTCGGAGGCTGCTTGCAAATGGCTTGGTGCCTTGAACAGCGCACGCGTTATCGCTCCACCGATAGCATTATACAAAAAAATAATCATAAGATTTATAAACAAAAACCTATTTAAAATCTTATTTAATCCTCATTTGCTTTGGAAGATAAAAATAGTGATATTATACAACTACATTAGAGCCAATTACCCAAAATAAGCTAATATTGGTGACAACAGGCACCAGTGAATATTCTATAATCTATTTTGAACGATAAACTATAAAAGCTGTGAGTGGTACAAGGGACACTATGTTCTCAGGAATGATCTGGACATTCCTAAGACAATCATCACTTCAAATATTTAGTATCGCAGAGGGCATAATACTTGCACGCATATTATCTCCAAAAGATTACGGTCTTGTAGCAATGCCTGCTATATTTATGGCAATCTCAGGCTGCTTTATTGATTCGGGGTTTGCTACAGCGCTTGTGCGTGATAAGACTCGTAAGGCAATTGATTATTCAACTGTGTTTGTGACAACAGTTTTCATGACAGCTTTTTTCTCATTATTATTATGCCTCTGTTCGGGATATATTGCTGATTTTTATAATGAACCAATACTTAAGACGATAGTTTGTGCCAATGCGGTATTGCTTTTCTTGAATTCGTTTTTGTCAATACAAAATACAAGGTTGACAATAAAGCTTGATTTTAAAGCGCAAAATATCATACGAACAGTAACAAACATTGTCATTGGCATAGTCGTAATTATATGTGCGCTTTGTGGTATGGGAATCTGGTCTTTGGTATGGCCAAACTTTATAATGCCATTTCTAAACGGGTATCTGTATTATCGCCACGATCGATGGTTTCCTGGTTTCAAATTTTCATGGCGAGTGTGGCGAAAATACTTTTCCTTTGGGTCAAAGTTGTTAATATCAAATCTCGTTTCAGTCATATACGATAATCTGTATCCGATGGTAATAGGAAAAAAATTTCCTGCGGCAGATTTAGGCTATTTTACCAAAGCTAGCTCTTATGCAGAATTGCCTTCATATACAATCCGTACGATAGTCGGACCAGTTGCGTACCCGGTGATGAGTGCTATAGAGAAAGAGGAGGAGCTCCGAACGAGTTATCTGCGGCTTGTCGCTCTGTCGTGCTATTTGGTTTTTCCCCTTGTGTTTGGTATGGCAATATTGGCCAAGCCATTCATAATGGTTTTAATTACAGAGAAATGGGCTCCGGCGATAGTTTTTCTTCAATTGCTGTGCTTCGCCAGGATGTGGGGACCATTTGTTGTTCTGAGTAAGGATTTCTTACAGGTTAAAGGTCGGTCGGATTTATTTATGAAAATTGAGCTTATAACTAAAGCACTGAGCATATTGGCATTAGTAATATGCATTCCGATAGGGATAAAAGCAATGTGTGTCGGGCTTGTAATAACATCGGTATTCAGCATGTTGGTAAATCTTATGTATGTGAATAAGGTAGGTGGTTTTTCAGTAAAAACTCAGCTAAAAAATATAGCTCCATCGATAATTTATTCAAGTTCAATGGGCTTGATAATCTACCTGGTAATATTACAGCTTCAATCGTATGCTGCACAGCTGATAGTGGGTATAGTAATCGGAATTATTTATTATATTTTTATTTCAAAAGTCACAAAATCACGTGACTATAAATCAGTAATGTCAATTGTAAAAGAGAAGATTGTTAAAAGGTTTGTTAAAAAGTCATGGTCATGAAGCCTACTCCTATGAAAACCAAGATTGTCTATGCTGTTATCAGCGGAACAGATGATTACTATCTTGAGCAACTAATCTTTAGTATTATGTCGCTTAAGCGATACAATCCTACCGCCTATATTGAAGTAGTAACTGATGATGCAACTAAAAGAAGTCTTACGGAGTGGCGAGCCATTTTATGTCAGATGGTAGACTACTTAAATATTGTAGACATGCCACAGGGCTTTAATAAAATGAAACGTTCTCGATACATAAAGACAAATCTCAGGTTGCTTACCAAAGGTGATTATTTATTTTTGGACACCGATACGGTTATTTGCGGCAGTTTAGCTTCTGTTGACGGGTTTAAAGGAGATTTAATGATGGTTGCAGACTGTAATGACAATCTTTATCTTCAAGACAACCTCATTATAAGCCGGTGTGACATAATAGGCTTTATGGATATGTCCGGAAAGTCTTATTACAATAGCGGAGTAATGCTGGTAAAAGATTCAGCGGTCTGTCATGATTTTTACAGAGCCTGGTATTCAAATTGGCTTCAGTCTGTAGCAAGAGGAGTCAATCTAGACCAGCCGGCTCTTAATTTTACCAATCATCAGTTCGGTGATGTTGTGCAGGAATTACCAGGCCGATGGAACTGTCAGGTTTTCTTTTATGGACTAAATTGTCTGTATAAATCAAATGTAATCCATTATGCCGGTGGAGGAAATAACGAACGCATGTTAGATATATATAGGACAATCCGGAACGATGGATATCATTCAAAAGTACTGGAAAAGTATATAAAGCACCCTCGTACATTGTTTTATATGTTTCTGACTTCCAATGATACAAATATAAAAAACCGTATTATGGTTTCATTGAATGTCAGATTTCATGCGCTCTATAAACTTATTAGTTATTTTTACAACCATTAATATCAATATGAATCTATCGTCAATATCTGCAGAAAACAGGACATATTACAAAGGTTTTGATGTACTTAAATTTGGTTTGGCAATTCTAATAGTTGCTGCTCATACAAGATTGTTCGAAGAATTTCCTATATTTCACTATTACTTCGGTATCTTTTGCTCTTGCGCTATCCCTACATTCTTTGCGGTATCATCATTCTTGTTTATGAAAAGGCTGTCGCTGGCTAATAACAAGGCTGATGCCAAGCGAGTACTTTTAAAGACGGTAAAGAGGTTGCTTTGCATTTTTGGCATATGGTATTTGATTATGCTTCCAATGTCATATGCTCGTTTCTGGGAAACTGCAACGCTTAAAGAGTCAATATATGCACTTCTTTTTTCATGTTCATTCAATGGCTATTGGTTTTTTAAGGCATTGATAATAAATACTATCATATTATATTTTTCCCGAAAAGACAAAGCATTGGCCTGTTTGAGTATTTTCTCTTTACTGGTTTACCTTTTCTGGGCATACAATTATCATTACATCAAATGGTCTATTAGCCCATATTATAGCTTTTATTATCACGTCTTTCCATTCTGTTTGGGAGCCTTGTATGCAAAGAAACAGTGGATGTTGAAATTTAGTGTGCCTGTACTTATTACGCTTTTTATTGCCTGTGTGATTTTGGCATCAATCAAAGAATTGAACCCAGTTGGCCGCATTTTATATCCTGTAATATTGTTGCCGTTGTTTAGCCGTCTCCGGTTTGAGTATATTGCTACTGAAACATGCAGGAAGTTCCGACAGTGGAGTATTCTCTTCTATGTAATGCAGTTTGTGCTTATATGGATGTATGATATAGCTGTATCAAACTATCTGACTGATTATGATGCTCTACGTTTTTTTGATTTCAGTATAGTCCGTTTCGGGCTTGTTACAATGCTACTATTCATATTCTCAAGAATATTCTTGTATTTTGAGGAAACAAAAAATATCAGTTACTTGAAATATATACATTAGTGAATCAGTATTGGCCATGCGGAAAAAAAAATTAGCCATATTTGCAGAAAAACTATATGGAGGGGGCGTGGAGCGGATTCTTCAGACTGTACTTCGTAATCTTGATTATAATAAATATGATGTAAGCCTGTATTCGAGTCATGCCGAAGACATAGATCCAGCGTTTTACCCGGTAAATTTGAAAAACACGAGTTATTTCTCGTCAACCGGAGTCAACGCGACCAAATTAAGTCGGTTGACAACGAAAATAATTAATAAAATTAAGCTGCTTATATATTACCATTGCCCTTCGAGTGTGTTTTACAAGTTATTTATACGCAGGAGGTTTGATATAAGTATTGCATTTTTGGAGGGTTATGCCACACGGATAGTTAGCGGCGCACATCGCAACACCAAAAAGATAGCCTGGTTACACACCGATATAATCAATTATCATTGGACTAATGTGGCATTTCGTAGCTCCGATGAAGAAAAGTCTTGTTATCAACAGTTCTCTAAAATTGTCTGTGTAGCAGAAAGCGTGAAATCTCAAGCCGACAAATATCTTAATACAGAAAGAAGTACAACGGTTATATATAATCCGATAGATAGAGAGCGGTTGCTTGAATTAGCGGAGGAAAGAGTTGATGATGCTGAAGGGCTGAAAAAGTATAAGACACAACTACTTATTGTCGGGACCCTGAATAAGAATAAAGGTCAGTTAAGACTTTTGCATGCCTTGGCAGAATTGTTGAAAAAAGATTCAGAAATAGGTTTATGGATAGTAGGAGATGGCGAGTATCGTAACTTGATACAAGAAACCATTGCAGAACTTAAACTCAAAGACCATGTGGCCTTGTTAGGGTTTCAGAAAAATCCATATCCGTTTTATAAGAAGTGTGATATCTATGTTTGCGCTTCTTATGCCGAAGGATTCAACACAGCCATCACTGAGGCTTTGATATTTGGGAAACCTGTTGTTGCCACTCTTTGCTCAGGAGTGGAAGAACAGCTCGGCCGTGGTTGTGAGTACGGACTTATAGCTAATAATGATGATGAATGTCTGTACAAGCGTATAGAACAGATGCTCAACCCTCAAACCTTGGCATATTATCGCCAAAAGAGCGAAGAACGAGGCCAGAGATTCTGTATATCCGAAAGTATGAAAAAAATCGATGCCTTATTGCAAATATGATAAGCATTATAGTTCCTGTTTATAATTCAGCAGACTACCTTGAAGACTGTATTGAATCTATTTACCGACAACTTTATCCCGATTGGGAGTGTATTCTGATTGATGACGGCTCATCGGACGGAAGCGCAAGAATCTGTGATGCCTGGACAAAAATCGACAGGCGTTTCAGAGTATTTCATCAACTTAATTCAGGTGTTTCTACAGCAAGAAACACCGGTATTAAATATGCATTGGGGGAGTATATTACCTTCATAGATAGTGATGATTGGGTTGACGATAATTATCTGTCTGCATTGATTGCAACCGGGGGTGAAAGTGATTTAATAGTTTCCGGAATCATAGACTGCTATGCAGATGGACGGTCAGTGGTATGTAAACCCTGTACATCGGCAGTCATTGATATTATCCCTCAATTTGTTGATGTACTTACTGATTTACTGAAAAAGAATCTCTTATATGGTCCGACAAATAAGCTATATAAATCGGATATAATACGAAAACACAATATCGGTTTCCCTATAGATTGCTCTTTGGGAGAAGACTTGGTGTTTAATTTTACGTATCTTGATTACGTACGCACTATTGAAACAGTATCGGAGGCTCACTATAACTATAGAAAAATACCGTCAGGCTCGCTTTCAACAAAAGTATCCTACGATAAATTTAAAAACGATTATCATCACTGGCAACTAAGATTTAATTTTTTTAAAAATAAAAATTTATTGACGGATAGTTCCAAGGCGGTACTTATGAAATTGTTATGGGGGGTATTATATGACGGAATATTCAGATACGAAAGCTTAGGATATCCATCTATACAATATCTGAAATTTCTGAATAAAATTCAAGAAATAGATTTACTCCAGGAGTATACATCAGTATTTAATTGTTCTCCGTGGATAAAACACGCCATATTAAATAGACGTTATCTGATTCTGTTCATGTATTTTCATTTTCAAAGGTTATTTAGGATTTAAATAAACGCAGGACTTATGAGCACTAACACCAACGAAGTCGACATATCTAAAATCAAACTCATAATCTGGGATCTTGATGAAACATTCTGGGAAGGGACACTTTCGGAAGGAGGTTTAACAGCCTGTAATAATATTGAGCTGGTAAAACGGCTCTCATACGACGGGATTATCAACAGCGTATGCTCCAAGAATGACTATCCCAAAGCTGAAAAAGCATTGATAGATCTAGGTATTAATGACTTTTTCGTGTTTAAATCAATCGACTGGACTCCCAAAGGACCAAGAATAAAGCAATTAATCAAAGACATGGGCCTTCGGCCTACAAACGTATTGTTCATTGATGACAATATCGTCAATCTTCATGAAGCAAGACACTATAACGAAGGCCTGATGATAGCTGAACCAGATATAATACCGCAACTTAATGCTTTTCTTAAAGCAGCCGATCCTAAGGATCCCACATTGAAACGTTTGGGACAATACAAAGTAATGCAGGCCAAACAAGAGAGCCGTTCGGAATTTGATGATAATCTATCGTTCTTATATTCGACCCAGACCCAAGTCACAATTTCTTATGACTGCGAGACTGAAATTCAACGTATATTTGAATTGATACACCGCACTAATCAATTGAATTTTACCAAAGAGAGAATCTCTATGGAAGAACTTCGAGAATTGATAGCCAATAAGGATATTAAAAAAGGATATGTGTCGGTCAAAGACAAGTTCGGGGATTATGGTATAGTCGGTTTTTTTGCAGTAGAAAATAACAAACTGATACACTTTCTTTTCTCATGTCGCACAATAGGTCAGGGTGTCGAACAATATGTATATGCCCAGCTTGGCTATCCGGAATTGACAATCAATGGCGATGTCGTTTCCAAAGTATCGGAAGCACCGGCTCCTGACTGGATAAACGCTAACTGCAATCTTGACAATCCAACACAAAAAATTAATTCAGACTCTAAGATTGTATTTAAGGGCGCATGTGATCTCTCTTGTATGTCTGAATATATAGTTTCAGGAAGCATAGTTGAGGAATTTACATATATGGGTCTTGAACGCAGAAATAATATTGAACACCACAATCATTCTGTGAACTATTTGGGTTGGCGTTCATTAAGCGACGATGCCCGGCAGAGATTGGTGGACGATCTTGTATTCAATGATAAGGATATGTTTGAGACACATATGTTTGATGACAATGTTACTTTACTCATCGTATCTACAATGATAGAACCTAATCTAGGTATTTATCGGAATAAGAATACAGGAGAGAAAATAGCGTTTGGTGAATATATACATCCGCTTACTGACAAGAACCTGTGGCCTGATTTCATCAATAATAATTTCTATACTGCCGACAACCGTTTTTCTCTGGAATGGCTTGAGTGGTTTGGGAATAATTACGAGTTTCTTGGCGCGTTATCGCCTGTTGAAATTTGTCAGAATGCCAAACGATTACTTGAGATTCTCCCGAAAAGCACATCCGTTGCATATATCCTCGGCCCTGAGATTCCTTTTGGCGGAGAAACAAATTCCAATTATTTCGGGCGAGAGAAAGTATATTCTGAAATCAACAGGCTATTCAGAGAACTTCACGCCGCCAATCCTAGAGTACTTCTGATAGATGTAAACCGCTGGGTTAAAAAACAATCAGCATTTACTAACAATATCAATCATTGGCAACGACAGATATACTATAATATGGCTAATTGTGTCAATGATTTTATTTATGAACTCACCGGAGCAAAATTAACCACTAAGTCAGGCGCTTATCTTCTTCAACGAAAGTTCGCTGATAGAGTCGCAAAAACAGGCCTCTTTAAAACTAAGTTATGGCGTAAGTTTAGAAACTTATAAGTTGATTGTCCAATACCTTATAATATGGCTAAGCCTCGCATTATCATTCTTATGCATTATCTTGAGCTTGGAGGAGCAGAAATGGCTCTTATCGGGCTACTATGCGCACTTGATCCAAGTAGGGTTGACGTGGACTTGTTCATCTATAGCCATCAAGGTCCCTTGATGAAGTTTATACCAAAATGGGTTAATCTTTTACCGGAAGATCCCGCATATTCCGTCGTAGAGAGACCTATAGTAGAGACGATTAAAAAAAAGCAGTACAAGGTTGCACTCGGACGGTTAATTGCTAAAGCTAAACATAAACTGTTTGTTAATTATGCAAAAATTGAAGGAGAGGATGCTTCGTTATATTCATTCATAGGTCATTGTCTCTCAGATGTTTTACCAAACATTTCGAGTAATGTTGAATATGATTTATGTATAAGTTTTTTGACACCGCATGACTTTGGATGGCACAAGGTCAGGGCGAAAAGAAGAATTGCTTGGATTCATACAGATTATTCTCAAATGTTTGTGAATAGGTCTTTGGAATTGAATGTATGGGGGGCATACGATGCTATTGCTTCTATTTCCGATGAGGTGACACATTCTTTTGTAAAGGCATTTCCATCATTAGAGTCAAGAGTTATAGCAATAGAAAATATATTGCCTGAATCATATGTGAGAGCTCGGGCGGATGAATTTAATGTATCTGAAGAAATGACCGGAAAAGTGCGGTTGTTGTCAATTGGACGTTTCTGTGCGGCAAAGAATTATGATAATGTCCCTTATATTGCTCGTTATATGGTTAAATTAGGCATTCAAGATTTAAAATGGTATATCATAGGTTTTGGTGGTGATGAAGCTCTTATTAGAACAAAAATCAAAGAAACCGGAATGGAAGACCATGTTGTTCTGCTCGGAAAGAAAGAAAATCCTTATCCTTATATAAAGGCTTGTGATATTTATGTTCAGCCGTCTCGTTATGAGGGCAAGTCGATCACTGTTCGCGAGGCTCAGATACTCTGCAAGCCTGTGGCTGTGACCGCTTATCCTACGGCTCCTAGCCAGATTAAGAATGGCGTTGATGGCGTTATTGTACCTCTTGGTAACGAAGGGTGTGCCCGAGGCTTGGCCGAATTTATCGCCGACACCGCTACGCAGTCACGCATAGTCGAATACCTCCGCACCCACGATTACGCCAACATCTCCGAAGTCGAAAAAATCTACAACATAATAAGATGAACCAACGTGACACCGCGCTCGACATAATCCGCCTTCTGGCCTGCTTCATGGTGGTGCTGATGCATTCTCCTATGCCTCTGGTAAATGCCAATGGTCCGTTTCTGGCAGCAATGAGCTATTTTATGGCACCATGTATCGGCTTGTTCTTCATGGTCAGCGGTGCACTACTGCTACCCGTAAAAACTGATTACTTTACATTCCTGCGCCGCCGCTTTGGAAAAATCTCCCCCCTACAGTCGTTTGGAGCCTGATTTACATAGTATTACGTCTGTACTACAGCGAATCGGAAATAGATATTTTGCAAGCAATAGTATCAATACCATTCTCTGTTCAAGGTGAAGGGGTGCTGTGGTTCATGTATACTTTGTGTGGCCTTTACCTGCTTGCTCCAATACTCGGTGGCTGGCTCGACCGGGCAACTAAACGAGAGGTAGAGTTTGTGATCCTGCTTTGGGCCGTAACGCTTTGCTATCCGCTTCTGAAGCTGTGGTTTAATATAAACGACTCCGATGCCGGTATGCTGTACTACTTCAACGGCTATGCCGGATATTTCCTACTTGGCTATTACCTGAAGCGCTATTCCGGAAGCATATCAGCATGGATCAGTGGCGGCATAGCTCTTACAGGAGCAGTACTGCTCTTTGCCACAAAAAAATATGGAATCAATCTCGACTTCTACAGCGTGTTTTGGTATCTGTCGATCTTTGTGTCCGCGCTGTGTGCTCTCTTGTGGACAATCATATCCAAAGCTGTAAATGAAATGAATTTTAGCGATAATGCCGCAAGGCAAATTTCACTTATGGCGAATCTATCCTTTGGTGTATATCTTGTCCACATACTTGTGATGCGCTACTGGTTGTGGCGTCAGGAGTGGATTCTTAGTATATCAAATTATATATATCAAACCATAGTCATAGCAGTTCTGGCCATCACGGTTTCTATTGCTCTTTGATTGATTATAGCGAAATCACCTGTTGGCAATTATCTGATAGGTTATAGGATTAAATAAAAATGATACCCAAGAAAATACATTATTGTTGGTTCGGGCGTAATACTCTGCCTGAATCCGCACTAAAGTGCATCGCTTCGTGGCGTAAGTTTTTTCCTGACTACGAAATCATAGAGTGGAATGAAGATAATTTTGACGTAAATATGATCCCGTATACCGCACAGGCGTACAAGGCAAAGAAATATGCCTTTGTTAGTGACTATGCGCGTTTCAAGATACTTTATGAACAAGGTGGACTCTATTTTGATACAGACGTGGAGGTGATCAAATCCATGATTGATATCGTTGAACGCGGTCCCTTTATGGGTTTTGAGATAAATCCTGGGACTGATAGAAAGTATGGAGCAGTAAATCCCGGTGTTGGAATTGGAGCTGTGAAAGGATTAGACCTTTATAAATCAATACTTGATTATTATGCGCAGTTAAGTTTTTTGAGGCCCGACGGAAGCTATAATACAACGGATGCAGTTGTGAATATCACGACTCGTGAACTTGTAAAGTCCCAATTAAAAAACATTTCTGGTATACAAGAAGTTTCAGGTATAACTATTTATCCTGCAGATTATTTTAATCCATTTAACGATGTAACCGGCCGTCTAAATAAAACCCCGAATACTCGTACAATACATTGGTTTACAAAAACATGGATGAATGTAAGCCCCTGGCGACAATGGCTTTCGCGTTTCGTACATCGTGTATTTGGCGTAGATGTATTCTCTAAATGTCATAGTATTATAAAGAAATGATTCCTGCACAATTATATAGTATTGTTTTTTTGTATATTGTTGTAGTCCTAACAATTTTTGTTTCACTAAAGTTATCTGGACAAACATATAATACAATCAGACATGGAGATAATAATTCAGTCTTTGCGTTGGGATTATGTATGATTTTGGCATTATGGATTGGTATGCGTCCCAGTTGGTGGGGATTTGGAGATTCAGTATTATATGAACATGTGTTTAATTTGATGAAGAATGATATTCCGGATGCTTATGGAGAGTCAGCTGAAATAGTTTGGAATACGATTACATATTATTGTTCCCAAACGATGGATGTCTCAGCTTATTTTACAATAATATCTTTCGGATATTTTGGATTCACTTATCTTGCATGTCGCATATTTACTCCCAACAATGTTTTGGTATCAGTATTATTTATGCTTGGGGCGTTTTCATTTTATGCCTATGGAACAAATGGTCTTCGTAATGGTTTGGCTTGTAGTATTACCTTGTTCATTATTGCTTTTATGTCATGTTCTAATAAGAACTTGCCAATCGCACTAATATTTGTTTTTTTAGCAATAAATATACACAGGACCACATTACTTCCTTTAACCAGTTTATTCGCGTCAGTATATGTGATAAAATCGTTCAAATGGGCATATATTTTCTGGCTCTTGTCCATTTTAATTAGTCTTGTGGCAGGGGGGGCTATGACTACTATGTTTGCCGGACTGGGTTTTGATGACAGACTTTCTTATTTAACTGATTATGATATAGGAATGTTCTCCCATACTGGTTTCCGTTGGGACTTCCTGCTTTACAGCATGATGCCTATTGTATTAGGATATTATGTTGTTATAAAACGAGGCATTCAGGATCGAACATATACAATTCTATTGAATACATATACCCTTGCAAATGCATTTTGGGTAATGGTGATTAGGGCAAATTACTCAAACCGTTTCGCATACCTCTCATGGTTCATGTATCCTATAGTACTCGCTTATCCATTACTCAGGCTTGATGTATGGGGTGATATGCAAGGTAAGCGACTTAAACAGATAATGCTTGCCCATATTGGGTTCACATGGTTTATGGCAACATTCTAATTAGAGATGAAAACATTAACAATTTTTACTCCGGCTTACAATCGCGCTCATACAATAGGACGCACATACGAGAGTCTGCTCCGTCAGACTTCCAAGGATTTCGAATGGCTTGTGATTGATGATGGTTCTACGGATAACACATGTGAACTTGTCAAAGGCTGGATTAAAGAAAATAGAATTACTATCAGGTATATTCGGCAAGAAAATCAAGGCATGCATGGAGCACATAATACGGCTTACCGTAATATAACAACCGAGCTAAACACATGTATTGACTCTGATGATTTTATGCCTGACGATGCTGTGGAGAAAATTACTCATTTTTGGAAAGAGTACGGCTCAGATAAATACGCTGGTATTGTTGGACTTGATCAGACAGAAGATGGAAGCATTATTGGAACATCGTTTCCTCAGGCGTTGAAAGAAACTACATTGCAAGACTATTATGCAAAAGGAGGTAGCGGTGATAAAAAACTTGTATACAGAACAGATCTAATTAAGCAATATCCGGACTATCCATTGTTCGAAGGGGAGCGTTATGTTGGTCTTGCATATAAATATATGCTTATTGATCAGGATTACAAGTTGCTGACGTTAAACTTGCCACTTGTAACAGTGGAATATCAGCTTGATGGTTCGAGTTATAATATGTACAATCAGTATTGGCGAAATCCTAAAGGTTTTTCCTTTTTTCGTAAGACAGAAATGGTTTGTGCTCCTACTTTAAAACGTCGTTTTATATCAAGTATCCATTATGTGGCGAGTTCAATAATATCAAAAAATGGTAGATTTCTTTGGGAGTCTCCGAAAAAAGCACTTACATTGCTGGCTGTGATTCCAGGTGTACTGTGGTACCTCAAAATAAGGTCAAAAGTTAAATCTAATACAAAGATGAAGATTAAATGAATAAGATTTTGATGGATGACCTTTATCGCTACATCGGGGATTTGAATAAAAGTCTCATACTACGGTGGCGCTACATCCTTTTTACTCCGGGATTTCAATATACTTATTGTTTTCGCAGGGTAACATTGGCGCGCAATCCAGTATCACGCTTTTTTTGGAAAGTATTGTTACGCAGATGTATGTTTCACACCGGTATCCAAATACCTGTAGGCACTCAAATAGGGAACGGACTGAGAATTTCTCACTTCGGTAATATTGTTGTAAACCCCAATGTTAAAATTGGTAAGAATTTCAGTATTGCGCAGGGTGCTTTAATAGGGAGCGCACAAGGCAAACGATGTGGGGTGCCGGTTATTGGCAATAATGTTATCGTTAGTGCAAATGCCATGATAGTTGGAGGGATACGCATAGGCGATTATACTATGATTGCGCCAGGTGCTTTTGTGAACTTTGATGTGCCAGAACATTCTATTGTGATAGGAAATCCAGGGAAGATAATAACCTCTGACCGCCCTACTGATAAATATAATGTGTATAAGATATGAAAATCCTCCATGTTATTACCTCGTTGCGCACAGGCGGAGCAGAAAAGCTGA
>CAQFOZ010000041.1 GCA_948788915.1 uncultured Muribaculaceae bacterium
GGAATCAGCCCTAATTTTGTCTTGCCTCAAAAGTTTTTATCGGACAGCAATAATTCTTTTACCAACCTGTTCCTTATTGTATCGGCGGACAAGCTCCATCACGGCCCCTATCTGCAAAGCCTTTGTCACACCTATGCCGTCAACCTCCAATAGTCGTTCAAACTCCATGCGTTCAAGCTGGTACAGACTTCCTCCACAGAAATTCATAAGATCTCGGCACAACTGAGTTATTGGCGTACCTGTGATTCCGGTTCGGAGAATAAGCGCCCACAATTCAGCCAAAGTAAGTGCGCCACAACCATATTTCAACGCCCTTTCCCTCGGCTGCTCATCCGGACTCATTTCCTTCACGGTTAAAGTCCTCTCTTCCTTCTCAAATTCCTTATAACCCTTCATTGCTCCCCTTCCTTATCTCTATCTCTCTGTTGATATCTCTTCCTTTTTTCAAAACAATTTTGGATATATAAGCCTTTATAAAACCGGAGCCATATCCCCACAACTGTACAAATGCGGCAGGAACGGCCATAAACGCTATCTTTATGCTACGGGTCTCAATCAAGGCTCCTGCCCAGAAAGCCAGGACATATACGCCAAACGGGATCATAAGCCAATGCAAAAAAATAGATCCGATCAACAAAACCAGACATCCTATAGTAAACACAGCCGGAAGCCAGTGAACGAGTTTCATCGAACCGGGATAAAGCAGTTCCAACGTAATGCGTGACATTCCAAACACATGCACCTGTTTCCAGAATTTCTTTAGATCAACTCTGCGTTTATGATACAGATACACTTCATGAAAAAGTGCTATTCTGAACCCTGCCAGACGTATACGTGTGCTCATATCTATATCCTCACTGAACATTTCCCGAAAACCTCCCACCTTCTCATATACCTCTCTTGAGAATCCCATATTGAACGTCCTCGGGGTGAACTTCTCCATTGAAACCTTGCCACCTCTTATGCCTCCGGTAGTAAGAAATGCAGTCATGGAATAATTGATTGCTTTCTGCATGTCTGTAAATGACTCGTGGGCGGCATCCGGGCCACCGAAACAATCCACACCATCTTTCTCAAGACAACTGCGCAGCTTTGCAACATAATCCGGAGGAAGGATACAATCGGAATCTACGAACACAAAAAAATCCCCCTCCGCGTGTTCTATCCCGTAATTACGGGCAATACTTCTACCCTCGTTACTCTTTCTGAAATACTTAAGCCGGAATTGTTCTTCATTGTAATCATCTGGAAGAGACATAACAGTGGATCCATCCTCGACAAGAACCAGTTCAAAACCTTTATCGGTCTGCACCCGCAGACTTTTCATAAGGTCTGCCACTTCATCCGGACGGTTATATACCGGCACAATTATGGAAACAAGCATGATATCTAATTTTGGAAACGGAAAGAGTCGTTAGAAGGTGTTAAAAAGAAAACACGGTCCGATACGGAGCAATGATGCCACATATCGAACCGATGTCATATGATGTAGAAAGAGTTATGCTTTAACACGACCTACATAGCTGCCGTCGCGAGTGTCGATCTCAATAGATTCGCCCTCATTGATAAAAAGAGGCACACGAACTTCAGCACCGGTTTCAACTGTAGCCGGTTTCAAAGTATTTGTAGCGGTATCACCCTTCAGACCGGGCTCTGTGTATGTGATCTTAAGCACAGTCTTCATTGGCATCTCAGCATACAATACGGTGTTGGTAGAAGCATCGCTGACAACTTCTACAGTATCACCCTCTTTCATATAGGCAGCCCCTGTAACGAGCTCCTTGCTGATTGGAATCTGTTCGAATGTCTCGTTATTCATAAAGATATCATCCTCACCATCTGCATAGAGATACTGATATGGACGGCGTTCCACACGCACATCCTCAAGTTTTTCACCGATATTGAAACGACGCTCGATTACGCGACCATCCACAACATCCTTAAGTTTGGTACGCATAAATGTGTTTCCTTTACCGGGTTTTACGTGAAGAAACTCCACGCAGAAATAGAGACGGCCGTCAAGGCGAATGCATGTGCCGTTCTTAATGTCCTGAGCGTTCATAAATATTTCGTATTCTTTTATGAAGTTATATAACTTCTATTATTCTCTTAAAAATTCAGCTGCGTTTTCACAACAGTGATATATACAATTACAAAATTAGTAATTTTTTTTGAGACATAAAATTTGCCTAATCAAAATTGTTTAGTTAATTTTGCAACTCGAATGCGGGAACATCATTTTTTGGACACCATTGATGAACCGGATTAGAGTTATTTTTGATTCACGTGAAATAATTAAAATATCATACAATGAAAAGAACTTTTCAACCTTCTAACCGTCGCAGAGTCAACAAACACGGCTTCCGCGAAAGAATGGCTACAAAAGATGGCCGCAAGGTCTTGGCACGTCGTCGTGCAAAAGGACGCGCTTCATTAACTGTTTCCGATCACATTGCAAGTAAATAATTGATCTAAAACATTAATGAAAAAAGCATGGTTGCCCCAACGGCATTCCATGCTTTTTTAGTATCATAATCTGACAGCCGGCAAAATCAACTATTCGAACAAATTGTCAAACGCAATAAAAAGGCCACACCTGAAAGGTGAAGCCTTTTTCCCGGTCCACCGTAATTAATACGCCCTTTATAAGAACTTTGAATGGCCGGGTATAATCCTAAAATGTTTATCCGTTTGCGATGCCCAGCAATGCATCGAATGTACCTATTGAAAAGAGCCACCAAAGCAGGATGAATATCAAAACAAGTACACCGAACCACAACCATATACGGTTGTTTTTACGGGTGTTACTATTCTTTCTAATCTTGCCTTGAGCCTTAAGGCCATTAGCTATCTGACTCTCATATCCCTCTTTGGCCTCACGAATCTCCCGCTTTTCGTTTGATTCGTTTTCTCTGATGTGTTTCTCCTTTGTATCCATAACCTTTTGTATTAATGTTTGTAAATAAAACATGTCTGGACTTGAAATAGTTCAATAAAAAGGTTAAGTAAGTATTCAAATTTAAAATTTTTAATCTTTATACTCATAAAAGATTAACACAGCATGATTATTCGCTGATAAACCAGTTCAGATTCAGCATCAAGGTTGATCCGGCTTTGTGAGGCATTGCATAAGAGAGACCTACACCAAATGTTCGCACTCTTATTCCGGCGCCTAAAGAAAAGCCTGAAAGGAAGTTGCGCTGGTACGCAGACATATCGGTGCGCACTTTATAGTTATAGCCAAGCCCTATATAAAATTTGTCAGACGGTGCATACTGCAATCCAAATACAAGATGACGAAAAAGATCGCTGAAAAAATTAGACTTCTGCGTCTGCATCTCGTCGGGTTTGTTCTTATCATGTGAATAATAGGGTAATTTCCATTTTGTAAGATGCCAGGCATTTATCGACAATTGAAACGGAGACTTTCCAAGAGTCTGCATATATCCGAGTCTCAAATCAAAAGGAAGACGATTATACTGACTGTCAAAACGTTTTATCTGTCCGCCCATGTTTGTCAGGACAACAGACAACGACAAATCTTTCTCCTCGTTATAATAACTGATTCCAGCATCTATCGACATCGCAAACGCATTGTATTGTTCATAGTTGCTGTATATGAACCTACAGCTCACGCCTCCACGCAAACGGTCTGTTATATTATGGGAATATGTACCTTCAAAAACAATATCCGAAGGCGTAAATGATCCTGTGCTTGTTCCGTCCGGCATATATCCGTCAAACGCGCCATAATTCAGATATCTGATACCAGCCATCCAGGCTCCATACTCACCGGCATATTTACCAAAACGCACCGCTCCAAAATTTCCAGAACCAAGATAATGCATATAAGAAGCCGCCGCCTGCATTCCGATTTCCGGTCCGATTAACGCCGGATTTTGATCAGCTAGCATTATATCGTTGTCTATCAATGCGCTGTTTACCCCTCCAAGTGCATATACGTGAGTTGAGACCGGAATATCCAAAAAGCCATATCCAGAAGAAGTCATTTGAGACCTTGCCGACAATGGCAATAACACAAGAAGCAGCGGAAGCAAATATTTTCTATTAAACGCAATATCCATCCTCTATTTAACGAATAAACCTCTTGCCATATTGTAGCGTATCGTTTTTTTCAGATACACCTGACGACTCATTGTCCATTTATAAATTATTAACTTTTATTATATCCAAAGTTCTTTGCTAATTTAAGATTAGCTTTTAAATTTGCACTTAATGAACAAAATTAATTCAAAAATAATAATCGGTATTACCTGCGCGCTATGCTACGCCTTTTCGGCAATGGATATTCAGGCGCAGACTTGTCGCGTAACATCCGGCAGGACATCCGGTGGAGCCAAGGCATATCTTGAGGTATTCGAATACGACTATGTCAGTGAAAAGCCATCTTTCCCGGGAGGAGATACCGAACTAATCTCTTTTATCAACAAAAATCGCCAATATCCCAAAGAGGCCTATAAAAAGGGAATTCAAGGCCGCGTTACATGCGCATTTGTAGTCAACACAGACGGCACAGTATCTCACATATCGATTCTCAAAGGAGTTGAGCAATCATTGAATAAGGAAGCCATGCGAATACTGGAGAAAATGCCTGAATGGAAACCGGGCAAACATGACGGACATGCCGTTCCGGTCAGGGTCATTTGGTCTGTTCCTTTCAGAAAATAGTAATCTCCATACTCTATATTTAAACAATTCCTGGAAACAAATAAAAACAGGGGTGATTAATTTTGAATCACCCCTGTTTTTATTTGTTTCCAGGAATTCTGAGATAATTCCGCTAAATAATTCAGTTTATTAGACCAATGAAGTAACAAGCTCCTCGTCATTCATCGTCAATGCAATTTTTCCTTCACGACCAAGCCAACCAAGAGCTGCCATCAGTTCATCTTTCTTCAATTTAGTAGCCTTTTTCAAACCTTTAAGACCAAGCATGCGAGTCTCAGAAGACTCAAGTGCCTTATAGACTTCTCCAGCCCATGTTCCAATTGTTTCAATGTTCATAGCAATTTAATTTAATTTCTGTTTAGGGTAATTCTTCATAAAAAGTCCATGATAAAGCTTTTATGCCATTATACCATGTCTCATTTTGACAAAATTACATCATTAATATAAATTTAACAAATGAAAGTGCAATATTGTTATAAATTTCTATTTTCAGTTGTTTATAATTTCTTATGAAAATTATCGCAGATTATTCCATATTTTTGGTGCAGTTATTGATTATTGTTAATTTTAAAACTGTTTTAATAAAGGGAATTGCTAAATAATCTGTTAAAGTTACTATTCCCTAATAAAACAGTTTTCAAGTATCTTGAACAATGAAAAAGAACAAAAGCATAAATATGGTTACGGAGGCCGTAAAGGGCACTGTTATAAAAAACACCGGAAGCTCATATATTGTAGCAACCGATAACGGGGAGCAGGTATCATGCCGCGTAAAGGGAAACTTCCGAACCAAAGGCATTCGCACAACAAATCCTGTTGCAGTAGGAGACCGTGTTTCCATACAGAAAGCTGCAGATGACGCGGATTACATTACTGCCATTGCGCCACGGCGCAACTATATTATCCGCCGTGCATCAAATTTATCTAAGGAATCACATATTCTTGCCACCAATCTTGATCAGGCAGCTTTAGTTATGACTCTTCGGGAGCCTACGACGCCACTGACATTTGTCGACAGATTTCTTGCTACGGCCGAGGCATACAACATACCTGCCATTCTGATTATAAACAAGCAAGACATGTGGAATGAAGATGACAACAAACTCGCTGACGCGATAAAGTATCTTTACGAGTCTATCGGCTATCCTGTTTTCTTTGTTTCTGCTGCAACTGGTTCAGGCATTGATATTCTTAAACAGGAGCTAACAGGAAAGACCACTCTTATGGCAGGCAACAGCGGAGTTGGGAAATCTTCACTGATAAACACATTGGTTCCAGGTTCCAATCTTAAAACCGGAAAGATATCTGATATCCATCATACGGGAATGCATACCACCACTTTTTCCGAAATGATCTCAATAAAGGAAGGAGGCAAGCTGATAGATGTGCCTG
This sequence comes from uncultured Muribaculaceae bacterium, assembly GCA_948788915.1. Taxonomy (GTDB): domain Bacteria; phylum Bacteroidota; class Bacteroidia; order Bacteroidales; family Muribaculaceae; genus Lepagella. The sequence continues at coordinate 6,082 of CAQFOZ010000041.1, forward strand.
GAGTCAAAGGTTTCGGAACAATTGATTTTAAAGAAGAAGAGGCCTCACATTATTTTCCGGAGATATTCAAGGAAGGAGCCAACTGCCGGTATTCAGACTGCAAACATACAGGCGAACCGGGTTGCGCGGTTATTCCTGCTGTAGAGGAACATAAAATCGCTCAAAGCAGATATGCATCATATCTATCCATACTTGAAGAAATCCAGGATCCCACAAAATATCGCAAGCCATATTAACCTGCCGGGAAATATCTATCAGTCGAGAAAGAAGTAAGAGAGTGGTAAAATTTAAACGATAGTAAATGTTTTTAATCTTTTATAATTACTTATACTAATACACAAAAAACCGCAATGAATCAATTTTCACTGCGGTTCTAATTTTAATAACAACTTTATAAATCCTTAGACATTTTCTCAAGGGGCTTCGCGCCATCCGGAGTCAATTGTCTTTATTATTAAAACAATCCGAATATCAGATGGTTCATATATAACGGACAAACGACACCAAAGAGAAAATCTATTGAAATTTTAACCTTTAACTTCTGTTTGCGCGCTTACGCTCATTCTCATCGAGGATGATCTTTCTCAGACGGATATGATTTGGTGTAACCTCCACATATTCATCTTCCTTGATATATTCCAATGCCTCCTCAAGAGAAAACACAACAGGAGGCACAATTCTTGCCTTGTCATCAGCACCGGAAGCCCGCATATTGGTGAGTTTCTTACTCTTGGTTACATTAACCACAATATCGTTATCTTTTGCGTTCTCTCCAACCACCTGACCGGCATAAACATCTTCCTGAGGAAATATAAAGAACCGTCCCCTGTCCTGCAGCTTGTCAATCGCATAGGCATATGCCGTGCCGGCTTCCATAGCGATCAAAGATCCGTTGGTACGCCTCTCAATATCTCCTTTCCAGGGCTGGTATTCATGGAACCTATGAGCCATTATAGCTTCTCCTGCCGTAGCTGTAAGCACATTATTGCGCAATCCTATTATACCTCTTGACGGAATGAGAAATTCAATATCAATTCTGTCATTACGCGTATTCATAGACACAATATCACCCTTGCGGCGTGTGACCATATCTATAACTTTAGAACTATATTCCTCAGGCACATTTATGGAAAGAGACTCAACCGGTTCACATTTCTGCCCGTCAATCTCTTTAATGATAACCTGTGGTTGGCCTACCTGTAGTTCATATCCCTCACGGCGCATTGTCTCAATCAAAATCGAAAGATGAAGCACACCTCGTCCGAATACCGTCCATTTATCCTCGTTCACACCTTTCTCCACACGAAGCGCAAGATTTCGGTCAAGCTCGCGCTCAAGACGATCGTTAATATGACGGGAGGTCACATACTTTCCATCTTTGCCAAAAAAAGGAGAATCATTGATAGTAAACGTCATTGACATCGTAGGCTCGTCAATAGCGATCCGAGGCAACGGCTCGGGCTTGTCGAAGAGTGTCAGGGTATCTCCGATCTCAAAATTCTCCAAACCCACCAATGCACAGATGTCTCCACTTGACACCTCGCTTACTTTTTTGCGTCCCATTCCTTCGAAAGTATGCAACTCCTTTACCCGCTGACGAGTAACCGTACCGTCCTTTTTGCAGAGACCTAATTCCATACCTTCTTTAATCGTGCCTCTATGCACGCGCCCTATTGCTATTCTACCTACATAATTGCTATAGTCGAGCGATGTAATCAGCATCTGGGGATCTCCTTCAAGTTGCCTTGGCGCAGGAATATTTTCGATTATAGCATCCAAGACAGCCGTTATGTCCTCTGTTGGCTTACGCCAGTCTGTAGACATCCAGTTCTGTTTGGCAGAGCCATAAATTGTTGGAAAGTTTAGCTGATCCTCTGTTGCATCCAAATTGAACATCAGATCAAAAACCATCTCATTTACCTCATCCGGACGGCAATTCGGTTTATCCACCTTATTGATCACAACCACCGGTTTCAATCCCATCTGAATTGCTTTCTGCAGAACAAACCTTGTCTGTGGCATCGGACCTTCAAAGGCATCTACAAGTAAAAGACACCCGTCCGCCATGTTAAGCACTCGCTCAACCTCGCCCCCAAAATCGGCATGTCCTGGAGTATCTATAATATTAATCTTGACACCTTTATAATTGATTGATACATTCTTGGAAAGAATTGTTATTCCCCTCTCCCGTTCAAGATCATTATTATCCAAAATCAACTCACCGGCATTTTGATTTTCCCTAAACAGATGACCGGCAAGCAACATCTTGTCTACCAACGTGGTTTTACCATGATCCACGTGCGCAATAATTGCGACATTTCTAATATCCTGCATTCTTTTCTATTTTTCGCATGCAAAATTACAAAAAATCCATGAAATCACCTAACAGGAATAGAGTCAGCCAGTATATCGCGAACATTATATTTAGTATCCTCTCGTTTTTTCCGTACATATGATTTTTTGCGGCCAGCTCTTCCGTCCTTCTTGCTATGTTCTGACATTTCGACAGATTCATATACTAAGGAATCACGGTTATCCGTATCCACAGATGTGACCGGACTTAGTTCCGCAGCAACCTTTTCAGCGGTCTTGCGCTTGTAATATCCATAACCAAAAATCACTGCCCCAAACATCAGAATAGCCAGAAATAATACCCAGGCACCTTTTCTCTCTTTTTGTTGCATAGGATTCATATTTATTGATTATTTAAAACGGATAACCTATTGCAAGGTGAAATGCGAATGCATTTTTTGGTTTAATATTGAAATAATGAGGAGTTCCATTATAATAAGGAGCATGCAGCCCATATCCCAGATCTCCACGTATCACAATCATACCTAAATCCACACGTAATCCCACGCCAGTTCCGAGAGCAAGCTCTTTAAAGAAATTTTTCGCTTTTATCTGCCCGCCGGGACGCTGTGGATCATTTTTAAGCAACCATATATTACCTGCGTCGACAAATACAGCTCCATGCAAAATACTGATTATCGGAAACCGATACTCTGAGTTCAATTCAAATTTAAACGTACCTGTCTGATCGAAATAACCGTTCTGCATCTCTTTCGGGGGTCTATAACTTCCGGGGCCAAGTGACCTCACGGCAAATGCCCTTATGGAATTTGCGCCACCTATATAAAACTGTTCGGAGTATGGCACTTGTGAAGAATTACCGTACGCATGAGCTGCACCGATCAGCACCCTCGACACAAGCCATTGATCAGATCCACGTACAAGCCGCCTGTTATATATAAGTTGAGCCTGACCCTTCACAAACTGCGAGAAGGGTGTCCCAAACAATTTCTTTTCTCCCTTGACGCCACATAATCTATATATCCCGTCAAATACATTTCCGGCTTCTGTCACCGTAAATGTAAAATTCAGTCCATTGATTTTTTCCCGTTCAAAAAACTTATCCCATGTGTACGTGTAAGATATTTCGGGTATATACTGACTTTCAAAACTTAATGCCACAGCGGGATTAGCCTGCATAATCGAATCAAAAGAATTAGTAGTATGCATCAACTTATTATATGTAAGCTTAAACAATGTCAGCTGATTCAGCACATTACGCGACGGATGCCACTCATATGTGATCCCGGCATGAAAATCTGCGAGCTTAAAATAATGTGGTCTGTTCATGACATCCGCGCCTATGGATATGGTAGTCCAGTTAAGATCACGCTCCATTCTTCTTATAAATTTAGGAGCGAGCAACCTCGGAAATGCAAGGCTACCTGTCAAACCGAATTCATAGCTGTTGAAAACGCTTCCCTTGTTATGCCCTGTCTGCCATTCATAGTTGGCATTAAACTGAACAGACAATTTTTCCGCCCCTCCAAAAATATTATTATTGGTTACACCCAACACCAGTCCCGGACCTATATAAGAATTGGACTTTGAAACAACGTTTGCTTCCAAAGTAGCCTCCATCGGACGATCGAACTGACATGTTATATATAGATCCATCACAGGATTCTTAGCCGATGTATCCGCCGGCACAGGCTGCAGCTGTATGTTGCTGAAGATTCCCAGACGAGACAATCTGGTCTGAGTCCTGTCCATGTCCCATACTGAAAATATCCGTCCTTTTCGAAATGTGATACAAGAGGGCACCAGGTTCTTTCTAAGTTTCGACGGTCTATATACTATTAACTCTCCCTTATCTGTATGCAAAGTGTCAGGAACACCGGGGTTATGAACACTACGTCGCAAAACTGAAGTGTATATGTTTCCGACTTTATACTGTTGCATAGACATTGCCGGGGTTTTATCTGCAAATGTTATTTTCAACGCCACATGGTGCGGATTAATAAGACTGTCAGCCAAAAACTCTATGTATTCCGGGCGGAAATAGTAATAGCCAAGATTACGCAGGGTGTTAGCTATTTTGGTTCTGACTACATTGAGACTGTCTATACTGAATCTTGATCCTTTCTGAAGATAATGACTTCGTTTGGCAATTGTGTCAACAAGATGGCCAAGTTTTGTAGAGTTGTCAAGATATACAATACTATCTATCAAATATGGAGAAGTCAGATCCACATTATAAATTATTTCTCCTTTTTTAGGATTCTTTCCAAGCTTGATATCATATGTAGCCTTTGAGCCAAAATATCCGTTGTTATCAAGTATCTCCTTAAGCATCTCGGTACGGGTAGCAGGACGCGCACTCTCCACAAGGACTGGCTCTTCAACAAATTTATTATAAAACCATCCCTTAAGTCCCTTTGCCGAATCATTCATATGATTGTATACCCACAAACCCAATGGGAGAGGCATCCTTTTATAGGGAGAAATATACGGCCAAGGGTTATTTGGCCTCACATTAACCGCTTCGGTGAGATCCGTCACTATCTCCGATGGAATTTTTTCATCTCCCTGCGGTTTAAGATTCAGCTTCATCCCATTGTAGAGCAATTCTCCATCCTGTAGCTTAGAGGTTGTGGAACAGGACTGAAGCATATGTGCCATCAGCATGATAACCGGCACAAGCAATACGACTGATCTTATTGTCATCCTATTCATTATCCTCCTCCTTTCTTACAATTGAGTCTGCATTTTCATGCACCTTGTCATGTTTTACGTCTACAGTATCCATAGCCTCATGATGAGACTGAGCATCATTGCTACTATTTTTTCTATTATAGTTCAACCTGAAAACATGCAATAAATTATCGAGCTTACGCTTCAACAGAAATCCTGCGCCCGTTTCTGTGATTTCTCCCTCGAGAATACTCTCAAAACCTGTATGTCTGAACAATCTTACAGACATATTGGTGGTTTCTGTCTGTTTAAGCAGATATTCCACGGAGATATCATTAATAAGATTCTGACTTAGGTTCTCATCCGCAGATGAATCCGTAGAGTAATTTCCTCCGACATGTATTTTCAGTCTATTGTTGAACAGCGATTTGGAAACCTGATAGCTATAACTTGTCTCCGTAGTTCCGGATCCATTTTTACCGTTCTCAAACTGGTCTATGCCAAAGCTGAGATCCACACCGCGTATGGCCTTGGCGGCCCATTTGTTAAGCTGAGACTCAAGGAAGCCATAAAGCATATTCCCTCCAAGATTGGCATTGGCTTTTGTGTTCTGACCGGTATACTGTCCGTATAGCAACAGATTCATTGCCTGTGTCTGACGCTGATCAGCCGACATAGACTGCAGCTCGTTCTGAATAGTGAGGTCATCATTTGTTGAAAGATTAAACGCAACCTTGGGAGCACTCAGAGTACCTGTCGCCTTCAGTGTGACAATAAAATTAACGAGCCGGCTGTTACCGCTTGAGTTTGTGGAGGCTTTCAAACTATTTGTGGCTGTTATGTCAAGCTGTGGATTAAGTACATCTCCGGTCCAGGAAACATTGCTATTGGCATCAACATCAAATTTTTTGTCGAAAACCATAGGAACGGCATACTTCACGAAACCCCGACCGAGATAAAGCTTACCGTTAAGCTTCATGTCTCCCATATAATTCTGAAAATAATTAAGATTGCCGGAGGGCTGCAGCTCAACGTTGCCACTGCCATTACCTGAAATAATCACAGCAGCCTGTGTTCCGGGAGACACTATAAGATTCGCCCTTATTCTCATTGAAGACTGTCTGGCCAAAGAATCAGCATCAGCGACTTCCGTAGTATCGTTGAAGTTTACAAATTTCACTACATTATTATTAGAGATACTGCTCATGTCGGAAGACACCGTATTTAACCTATAAGTAACATCGGATGTGCCCAATATATTAAGTGTAGCTCTCACATCCATCAGATTCATGGATCCTTTCACTGAACCGTCAAGATTAATAAACAATTTTCCGAAAATGTCAGCCTTTGACTTACTGTTACTCTTTATCAGCTGACAATTATCGGCCTTTGCCGTCAGATTAAGCAGAATATTTGACATATCCGTGATATTTACATCACCGTCGATACATATAGGGTTACCATTGGCTCCGAAAATATCAAAATCATCAAACCGGACAATACTGTTTGTCACTGTTAACGGCACCGTGTCCAGACGAAGTGTCGCACCAGCCATAGTAATTGTCGCGGATGCATCCTTGAAACCGAGTTCTCCGTTAAATATCGGTTTTGTAAAAGAGCCGTCCATACGCATCTTCCCTCTAAGAAATCCGGTTAACGATGCATTTGGCGCAATAAATGGATTAGCAAGACTCAATGGGAAATCGTTTACAGTAACACCTATACTGTCGGGAGAAAGACCTACAGAGTCCGGGCGCAGACTTGCATAGACACTTAACGCCGGATGTCCGTTTGCAATAAGGTCGGCATTCACACCGCTTCTGCCGCCCCCTTCAAGTCCGGCTTTTAAATTCAATAAAAAGTCTCCAAGTCTGCTCTTTTCATATACAAGATTATTCAATCCTATATTACCGGATCCTTGTAAAGTGCTGCCATCATACATAATCTCCAGGTCACTGTTGATTTCTCCAGTGATCGGAGGCGCACCTATCACCATTTTTGTAAAGTCCTGAATCCTGATATTACTTAGTTTAACAAGAAGTTTATCCAATCCGGATTCAAGAGGCTCGGTTCTGAGTACAACTTCACTCTCATTGCTGCGGGCCTCAAGATCAGCATCAACTTTGCGGTTATAAATATTGAAATCGACAAAGTTGTCATCATTAAATGTCCATGGCATATAGGCAATAGTTGATTCCAGAGGAGAAAAATGCAAAGATACTATTGAATCCTGGAGAGCTGCTGCCAATCCTATTTTATATCCCTCCTCCCCTTTTATATTTCTTTGAGTTATATATGCACCAAGACGGTTTGATCCAAGATATCCTCTTAAATTAGCTACCGCAAACTCATCCAATGTACCGGGGCGGTTGCCAAGATGCATTCTATAATCCAATAAAGATCCTCGCTGTGACAAATCAAGTCTGATAGTGTCTAACTCGAGCGTTCCCTTTTCAAAATTATAAAGAGAGATGTTTCCATGAAACAACGAATCATTTGAGAAGCCACCATAAATCGTATCCAGACTTAATCCCTGCGGTACAATAAACTGACTTATCAAACCTTTACCTGAAGCATTCATTGACAAGTTAAACCGAGGCATTGTCTCACTTAAGACATCTATCTCAACACTCTTGTTTTTTATCTGAGAATCTATTACTTTCGACACTTTGTCAAAAGATGAAATCAAATCTTTAAGTCCGTTCTCACTTTTGAACCTGACATTGGTTAGATATGATTCAACCTCAAGATCTGTCATAAATTTATCGGCCTTCAACACAGCTGTAATACCTGCCGGAATATGTATATACTGATTCGGAAGATTCCAATCCAAGTCCTCAACTCTCAGCTTCATATCATAGAGCCATTTCTCGGGACTTGCACTACCCTGAAGTGACAGCAAACCTTTTCCTGAGTTCATAGTCTCTGACAATCCTAATTCTTTTAGATCCACATCTCTTATCGTGGTTTTAATGTCAAAGGTATAATCGTCCGGCCTAATCATACCGGTTCCCTCTAAATAAAAATCAATACTGGGATTCCGCGAGTTGGCTGTCAATTCCATAACGCCATCCGGATGTATCACGACATTGGCATCTATATCATTGTAGACCTTATGCCTGTATGTAATATTATCAATATCCAGTTTTGCGTTTGTTACAGATTTTCCGCTAATCGGATTGAACCCTCTACCTTCTGCCATTATACTCGCAGACACTTTCCCAATCCCTGTTTCCGGCATGATTTCAGAGACATCAAATGAATCTATGTATATATCAACATTATATTTCTCTGAATTCATCCCGACTTTGCCGTTTCCCGCAATATCACCCGCTGATGTCAAAAGGTCAAAATCCGCAGAATAATTTTCATGATCAGCCGCTGCCTCGCCCCTTAGTTTTAATACAGGAACTTTTATATCCTTCATCCCGGTAAACGCCTGTACCACACTCGGATCAGCCAAATCGCCCTCGAATTCCACCTCACCCTTGAGTCGCTTTATATCCAACGGATTATCAGCATAACCATTCGCTCTCAAAGAAATGACATCTCTCAGTGCGACATTTAACTTATTTATATCTATCGAACTCAAAGAACCTTCCGCAAACAATTCAGCCTGAAGCGGAGTTCTGGATTTAAATCTAGCTGTATAACTCTTAAAATCTGGCAGAAAAGAGTCTATGTCAGGCATTCCCAAGCTAACTTTTACATCAGCGTAAACAGGAGCCTCGGGCCTAAGTTCCATCAGAGCAAAAGGCAGATCCGCACTTCCTCTTACAGAAGAGTACAGGGTATTAATATTTATATCTTTTAATTTAAGTCCCGCAGAATCCAGACACACCAGTCCTTGTCCGCTTACAAGCTGAAGACCAGAGCGTTCTCTTGCCTGAAGCCTTGTAATCGGCAACCGGAGATTTACAGCCTCATTATAGAAGTCCTTCATTGATATAAATATATCATCAAGATCCATATATGACGGGTCAAAACCCGACGTGGGTTTAGCACCTTTGACAGCATACAGAAATTTAAAGCTATCGAGACTAATGGAATCCCCTTTTATAATCATGGGGGCAGATGTTGAGGGAGAAGTTTCCGGAGCAGGATGAGCACTTATCCATTCCGCAGTTGGTGTTATATATTGACCGCTTCCGTCTTTGACAGAGACTTTCTTCCAACTTACCTTATTCTTTGAAAGGTCGACTCGGCCGCCATCAAGAGTAATATCCCGAGCACTTACATACATGGTATCTATTGTGGGAAGCATCGACATTCCAAAAGTAAAATCTTCAAGTTTCAGCTTATTGGCAATTATTACGAATGGAGTTCCTGCAGTAGCAGTATCCTGTCTGGTCTGCTTCCAAACATCCATATAAAGTTCTATCGATCCCCGTTTAAGCAATGCCTCATTTAACATGAGCTGACTTTTTGCAATATCCATGGAACTTTTGTTATCCACTTCAAGCAATCCGGCATTTACCTTCATTATCATAGAAGAGTCAGAAGATACCATCCTGTAATATCCCTCTTTAAGAAGCAGTTTATTAAGCTTGACATCCAGACCCAACAATGGCAACAGTTTCACATCAGCCAAAACTTTCTCTGCCCTAACCATCGTGTCTGCTTTCTGGTCAAGAACCAGAACCTTGTCCAATGATACGTCTAACGGGAATTTCAGCAGAAATCGTCCAATCTCAATTTTCATTCCTGTAGATTTGTAAACATAATTACACGCGACATTTTTTACAAATGTCTGTACAACAGGAATATAAAGAGTTATAGGAACCAACAGGATAAAAATCAATATTCCGGAAAGGGTCTTTACAATACGACGCAGCCATCTGTTCTTAATCAGATGGTGCTTCTCCTTCTTGCAACCGGATAAACCTCCCGCATCAGGCTGTCCGGAAACAGGAGACCCGGCATTAATATTCTCGCCGGCATTATTATTTGTATGCTTACCTGTATCTTGATTATCTGCCATAGAAATATTTTATTATTGACAATCCCAAAGAGACTGTCAACACACCTATTATATCTGCAATAAAATCTACAATATCCGCCTCTCTTCCCAATCCCATTCCCCCCTGTACAAGTTCAATCACACCTCCTAATATAACCGCTACCATAATAGCTGCGAACTGAACCTTTACTGACGGTAATTTAAATCTGTTTTTACGCCAGACATCAACAAAAATACAAAATGTCAAACCACCAAACATTATAGCGTGCACAACTTTATCTGCATTCGGAAACAATTCCACTTGAAACTCACCTAACGGTCTGGGAATAAGTGTCAACCAAAGAATAAGCGCGACACATACTATAGACATAATCCAGGATGGGAGCTTAAGCAATATGTTTCGAAGAGTTTTATTCATTAGACATAAGTAATATCTATCAAGTAAATATTCAAATTTAAACGATAACAAACGTTTAAATCTTTTATACTTTCTGCTGACTATCAGCAAAATAATTCACACATTTCAAATCAGTCCTAAATTCGGGTGTTTTAATTATTGTAAACAACCATAAATATAACAAAAAAGCAAAGGATTTCTCCTTTGCTTCCTATAAAAAAATCAAAAAACTGATTTTTATTTTCTAATTCCGAGTTCCTTCTTTGCAATAATCGCACGATAACGGTTGATATCCTTGCGAACAAGATAATCAAGAAGGCTACGACGCTGACCTACCAAAGCTTTCAGAGCACGTGCTGTTGCGTAGTCTTTGTGATTTTTTTTCAAATGTTCTGTAAGATGTGAGATACGTTTTGAAAACAACGCAATCTGGCTTTCGGGGCTACCTGTGTCTGTAGGACCTTGACCGTAAGTCTCAAAAATTTGTTTCTTTTCTTCTGCTGAAAGATGCATAACTGAGAGTATTTATTAGTTGTTAATTAAATACTTTTCTTTGAAAAGCCGCAGACAGATCTCTCATATCTATCCCGCTTTTTCTTGAAAAGCGCACAAATTTAGTAAAAAATTATCACATAGACAAATTTTTCAAAATAACGGGAACTTTTATTTACCCGCCAACCTTATATTAATAAGATTTCACTTTAATCTTTCATCTGATGAAAAACAACGAAATGTTCTGGAACATAGACCGTATAATGAAACTTATAATCGGTCTTTTTATCGCGGCAGCCGTCATATTACTTGTAAATTATTTAAGGAATGCACTTCTACCATTCTTTGTGGCATGCTTTATAGCATACATGCTGCAGCCTATTGTAGAAATCAATCGAAAATGTATTCGCGAGAAAGGCAGAACTATTTCGTCATTGCTTGCCATAATCGAAGTCACATCGATAATAGGCATCATAATATATCTTTTTATGCCATCGGTAATGAGTGAACTTGAAACACTCGGCAATATCCTCCGAGACGTTGAAAACGGAAAGAAACCTCTTTCCAAAGAGTTCTCGAGATTATTGATTTTTATACAGCAATATTTCAATCCGTCAGAGATAAAGGAAACTCTTTCAGAGTTTCATATTGATGCGCTTATAAGTAAAGGCTCCGATTTACTGGGAGAGTCTATATCCGTGATAATCCAGGTACTGGGATGGGCCATGACATTAATCTATGTCATTTTCATACTAATTGACTATCCTCAGATAAGTCGTGGATTCAAACTTATTTTCCCTTTTAAATACAGGGACGGAGCCGTATCCATTGTGCACGAAGTCCAGGATAGCATGAACAGATATTTTCGCGGGCAAGGCTCGGTCGCATTGTGTGCCATGATCGGGTATTGTATCGGGTTCGCTGTGATTGGACTTCCATTGGCTATTCCGATGGGAATACTTGTCGGAGTGCTTTATATGATACCTTATTTTCAATATATTACCATTATACCTATTGCACTGATTTGCGGTATCTATTCACTAAGTGGCGCGGAAAGTTTTATTTCTTTATTTGGAGAATCTATCCTTATATTCGTCATCGTGCAGCCGATATGCGATTATATCATCACTCCACGCATCATGGGAAAAGCGATGGGACTGAACCCGGCGATGATTCTGCTGGCACTGTCTGGGGTAGTCTGATGGGAATCATAGGAATGATTATAGCCCTTCCCGCAACATCATTGATAATGTCATATTACGAAAAGTATATATCCAATCCTCATAACAAATCTTCTGTTTAGACAGATGATAAATGACAATCATATCGATCCCATGTGTTGCCAACATAAAAAATAATCGTAAATTTGTAAGTAAATATCCGGTTATACTTATGAATTGTGATCCTATCCATATAATGGAACGGGCTGATGTCAAACCGACTTCAAACAGATTGCTTGTACTTAAGGCTCTTCTGTCTGCCAAATGTCCGTTAAGTCTGATAGAAATTGAAACAACGCTTCATACACTTGAAAGATCAAGTATACTGAGAGTGTTGACACTGTTTCATGCGCATGACATTGTGCATACAATAGAAGACGGCAGAGGCATAACCAAATATGAGATATGTCATGGTGACATTAGCTGCTCTATCGAAGATATGCATCCTCATTTTTATTGTGAAAAATGCAATCAGGTATTTTGTTTTGAGAATATACCAATTCCTTCCATAAATATTCCGGAAGAATTCAATGTCAGATCGATAAACTTCATGCTCAAAGGCACGTGTCCAAATTGTAAAAACAAACAACTATCTTAGAGAGTGTTATGTTTGTTACGAACACAAAAAAAATAGCTGACAATGTATTTTCGCACTGTTAGCTATTTTTTCGTAATAAATTTAAGCAGTAGTTTAGAGAGTATTTGAATTTAACACGAATTGTAATTTAAGAATATATTTGAAATTCTTTTCACCCACCCGAAAGATCTTTCCGGTGAATTTTCCGGGATTTTATCAGTCGCATAGCCCGCTATGCTCCTTCTTCAACCCGAAAAATTCCCTCGGAAATCTCTCTTCGGGTGAATGAAAGTTAAATCCAAACACTCTCTTAGTTTCTACAGCATCCTGGAGCATTATCCCTCTCTTCAAGCCTGACAATTCGGCGCAACACCCTGCGGATTGTTTTCCATTTAGGAAAAATTGCCGTCGGCCTGAGGGGTCCGTAGCTTACAATAATTATCGTCAATGAAATAATAGCTATTATTAGCAGCCAACCATATATTTCTTTCATTGAAACTATTAAAGCCTGAGTCTGCACAATGCCATATAGCTTACCTAAAGGCTCATGTATTATATTAGTGTTGAAATCTGTGATTGATGCTCCAAGCAATGCTGAATTTTTTGCCATGACATGCTTCAAAAACTCTCCGATAATAGCAGGTCCGAATGTTGCGCCCATCACAGCTCCCGTAAATCCGTTGATAGTCAAAGCCTGCGGAAATACCTGGAACGGCAATCCGCTTTGGACTATGGATGTCAGGAAAATAATTGAAATAATCACAGTGGCAGCTCCTCTGAAAAACAAAGGGATAAACAGCATCTCTTTCTCAACACCATAATCAATGAAGAAATAAAAATATGCAAGATATATAGTCGCAAGCGAAAATCCTATGGCAGTCATAGTCTTGTATCTCCATTTTCGTAATGCAAATGTAAAATATGTAAAACCGCATCCTACTACTATTCCTGCGAATACATACCAGTTCAAATCTATAAGATTTGTCTCATCAAAACCGAGAATATTTGCCGCATATGTGTGTTCAAACACATGTTCGGTAGCAACCAACGTGAAAAATACAAGGTATATCAATGTCGCACGGATTACATTATGGTTACGCATAGCACGGAACGAGATATAGGGATGATGGAGAAATGTGGCTCTCCAAAGATTTATTATAAGACATACCGTTCCCAAAAGAGCCGCAATTCTGATCTCAGATGAATCCCACCAATCAAAATAATTTCCATATACGCATATAAAAGTAAAACACATCATGAACCCTGCCCAAAGTATTGCACCGATCCAGTCTATACCGAGCAGAGGAATGAACATCGGTCCCCGCACCGGTTTAACCAGCACTAAAACCACTATCATCATCAGTGCGAGCAAACCAATCATAATCCAATGCATATACTCCCATTGTGAGAAAAATGCAGTGTATATAGTTGCTATTCCGCTGAGCTGTATCACACCGTCAACCAAAATATAAACATAACAGAAAAATATCGACATATCGCGCACAGGAGTCAGCCACAACTGGATGGTAGAGTTGCAAACACAGGTTTTTTACTATGCGCCGATGTTCGCCATTACTGAGCGTTTTAGATTTGTAACACAGCACTTTAATTGTCCCGTTCATTTGGTTTACTGGTTTACATCTCGGTTTACAGAAGATGTGAAACTGCCGTAATCGGAAGTATATAAAAGAAAACAAGCAATCAGATTTTGTATCCAACTGCTTGATTTTCAGCGTTTTATTGGTGATCCGCCTGGGGCTCGAACCCAGGACCCCAACATTAAAAGTGTTGTGC
>CAQFOZ010000042.1 GCA_948788915.1 uncultured Muribaculaceae bacterium
GAATCAGCCCTAATTTTGTCTTGCCTCAAAAGTTTTTATCGGACAGCAATAAAATTTATTACGAAATTTTTTATATAATGGTTCTTTCGGTAATTTTGAGGTTCTTTTTGGCTGTTTCCGCCAAGTTTCGTCGGTCAAAACCGATAGGTTTCTCCCTTCTCAACTCGCGGAACCATCTCAAAAATTACTCTCAAAATTCCTCGAAAATAAATTTAAACAGTTTCTTAGAATATTCGATGAAACATAATAGCGAATGTCGGACGCAGCGAGTTTCCGCAATAATCAAAATGGAACCGGAGCTTCGAAACAGTAATGGCGACCATCCATCGGAAAAACAAATTCTATCTTCCAGGCATGTAGCAAAAGGCGTCCGGAGATATTCGCGGTGTTTTTGCCATATAGCCGATCCCCTGCAATCGGCAGACCCAATCCCATTTCCGAAGCCGCATGCACACGCAACTGATGGGTTCGCCCCGTGACAGGTTTAAACATTATTCTGCTACGGCAACCCTCGATACCCGTAAATTCATAATCGGTCACAGCCATCTTGCCTCCATCGGGATCCACACGCTGACGAGGACGGTCAAGCCAATCCGGAGAAAGAGACAGCTCTATGCGCCCACAACGATGAATGTTACGAGCCTTATAATCGCCATCCAGTTCTGCAACATATGTTTTTTTCACCCTCCGCATTGCAAACAAAGACTGCATCTTCTTGAACGGCAGTTGTCCGAATGTAGCTACCAGCAACCCGGATGTATCCTGATCAAGACGGTGAGCCATTCTCACATCCCGGTCAGCTCCATATTTACCCTCAAGCCATTGCTGTACGGAAATTGCAGCCCCTTTACCGGGGACAGATAGCATTCCGGAGGGTTTATTGACTACACAAAACCATTGGTTCTCGTAAATAATTTCCGGTTCAGACACAACAACAGACCTATAATCGCTGTTTAACGGAGGTTCTATGTCGAGACCCTGAAGCATCCATCCAAGCACCGGAAGGCACTTCCCACGACATGCCGGATAATGTCTGCCATGTATCCTCACCTCTCCGCATTTGGATTTTCCGTACCAATATTCCGCTATTGCCACAGGTTGCCATCCCTGCAGATAGGCTGCCTGCAAAAGCTTAGGCGCACAACACTCTCCCGCTCCGGAAGGTGGTATTTTCATAGACGTTTCAGCAAAAATTTCGCTTAGGCTCCTCCTTTCTCCCTTTGCATTGAGTAGTTTGAAGTTAGAAAACAACCATTTTTGTAACGACTCCGAATTTTGTCGGCGCTGTTCTTTCAGTGAGGCCATCTTAGACTCAGCCCTCTTCAGATTGGCGACAAAAGGTTCAAGATTCACTGCTCTCCGGTTCTTCAGGCGACGCAGTTCTGCTTTTTCAAATTGGCTTTGACGTATCATTGCCGCCAATTCATTCCCGTCTGCCGCACCCGATTCCCTTTTAGCGTCTCTTTCCAGTTTAGACAACTGACATTTCTTTTTATATTCCAGAACTTCAGCTTCCATTTTCGCCTTGGCACACTCATAGTCTTTTCTTATCACGGACAAGACTCTCTCTTCAAACAAAGCTATTTCAGCATTCTGACGGGAAATCTCAGCTTCTTTTGTTTTAAAATAACCGTCAGGATTCAGATAGTCGAAAACAGGACCTACAAATCCATTATAATAGAAACCAAAGCCACCTAATTGTCCGGAGAAAGCATATAATGTGTGACGGACTCCGCATTTATCTGTGGCGATAAGCACCCCGAGCATTTTACCCGACTCAAGTTCCCTACAGAAATTAACGTCATCCGGACTGTCGCTTTTCTTTAGTGCTTCCAGTCTGACAGTCAAATCATGAAAAGCCTTATCACATCCGGCATCCGGTGTATAATCAAACGGATTGTTCATCGTTTTGCCAAGCCCGATTACTACTACATTTTTGATTTAAGGTAATCTGTTAAACCGGGACTCATGAAATGGAGCACATCCCCGTTTTTATCAAAAGATCCCTCTCTATCAATAAACATATATGTCGGGAATCGCTGCACTCCCAGAGCACTCATGACTAAATTACAGATATCATCATTACTGACAAATATCTGAACAGCATTATCAATTGTCGGGGCGAGCTTCTTCCATGCCTCAAGATCCGATTTAAGCCATAAAATAACAAACACCACATCGGAATTCTTAAAATACCGTCTCAGGCTTTGACTTCCTTTTATACTCGCACGACACGGCCCACACCATGTGGCACTCACATCCAAATATACCGGTTTACCTTTGTACGTATTCTTTATCCACTCAAGGAGATTGCCATTCTCAATTTCAGTTACTGATTCACCGGTATATAATAAAAATTTACTTGTCGGAATCTGACTGAGATTTATTTTATCCGGTTCTTTTATGCCGAAAACACGATCATAATATCCGGGGTTATTAAAGTCTGAGCGAACGGGAGGTATTTCAAGATTTTCTGCCATTTTCACATACATTACATCACGCAGAGTGCCTTTAGGCAAAGCAGATACAAATTCAGGCATCAGTTCTACCAAAGGAGATATATGATAAGGAAAAATCATTACCTTGGTATTATCAGGATTATAAAGGTCAAAAAGCTCGTCTGTAATAAACGCTATACGATCTTCTTTTGAGCCATCGAGTTGATACTCCAAGGCAGCATTAGCCATATCAAATAATGTCTGTGTACGTAATAAAGCTTTAACATCAGAATCAATACTATTTTCAGATACGTATTTATCCAATTTTTCAGATATGTGGTAATACTCTTGTTTGAAAATTGCAATATATTCAGGGTAAGGCACAGTATCAGGCGCAAGCTTAATATCATAAACGAGAGGAGACAAATCCTGATATGCATGGGAATATTGTTCGTTAAAACGTGCTTTGTCTCCACTAATATGGAATTCAAGGGGCTTTCGGGAGGCATCAATCGTAATAAAAACAGAATCTCCCGGTTCTGCATACATATTGATGAACTTTCGGGAATAATTTACAGTAAATGTATGCGGATAGGAAAAGGGTATTTTCTCACAGAATATGGCGGTAGAGTCGAGACTGACAACCCGTCTCTCACTGATATCACTGGGATCACATTCATTAATGGTCACTGTTCTGGAACCTTTAGAACCAATATTAATGATTTGTCCGGACACAATAATGGAATCCTCCGCATTACAATAAGATTTAGCAGATAAAACAATTAATCCCATTATTAATACTCCTAATAAACTACGCATTAAATATAAAATTAAAAGTAAAAGTGTGTTAAGACAAAAATAGTCAAATAATTTATACTATTCAAATTTTACATAACAGATACTTGAAACAGCAATGACTGATAACCTGGATCTAACCGAAAACAATGAGTGGCGTTTGATTTTTTCTTTTATTCAACCAAAAAGATAAATGACAACGACAATACGTACCCGACGGTTGGAAACGAGGCTGTCCCAGCCTCAGGCAATTACCGACTTCCCAAAGTCGACTGCATCCCAATAGCTTTTGACATAACTTCAACGTTAATTTTAAGAGAGTGTTTGGATTTAACTTTCATTCACCCGAAGAGAGATTTCCGAGGGAATTTTTCGGGATGAAGAAGGAGCAGGTCTGGAAGCCGAACTTCGGCCGGGCTATGTGACTGATAAAATCCCGGTAAATTCACCGGAAAGATCCTTCGGGTGGATGAAATGAATCTCAAATATTCTCTTAAATTATAATTCGTGTTAAATTCAAACACTCTCTAAGTCTTTTTGATTCGTAAGTATTCAAATTTGAACACTTACTTATACATTTATACTTTGATTATCCGTTAAAAGAATTGGACTCGTCTTGACTTAGTTTTAGAAACTGTTTATATTTGAGTACTAATGATATCTGGAATTAAAATAGAGAAAACAAAAGATGGTTCACCGACATTATACCTCACCGGGATAGACGAACATTATCATTCTGTAAAGGGTGCTTTGGCCGAAAGCAGGCACGTTTATATTGACTTGGCATGGCGACATGTAGCCAAAAGCAAACAACCGGTTAAAGTGTTTGAGGTAGGATTTGGCACCGGACTTAACGCCGCTATTACGGCAAAAGAAGCCCTGAACAATAACGTCAAGACAATCTACAATGTAGTGGAACTCTATCCACTCTCTTCTGATATAATTGGTGCTCTTGCCCCTCTGCAAGATAATGATCTGAGAGAACATTTCGAAGCTGTCAACAATGCTCCATGGGGAAAGCCGGTGGTTATAAACGATTATTTCACAATTGTAAAGATTAATGATAATCTCCTGACAATGAAACTGCCGGAGAGGCTTGATGCAATTTATTTCGATGCCTTCGCTCCTGAAAAGCAACCTGAAATGTGGGATAAATCAATATTCCTGAAACTCTTTGATAGAATGACAGACGGAGCGGTGCTTACTACATACTGCGCAAAGGGGATAATCCGCCGTATGTTGGCAGAAACCGGGTTTCTTGTCGAAAGGCTTCCGGGACCTCCGGAAGGGAAGCGCGAGGTTCTACGTGCCACAAAACCGGTTTCCCTAAAACCATAAACCATATAAAGTTGCAACGCCGCGCCTTCTCCTTATCACGGAAAACGACGTTGCTATACTTTGAACCAACTACTCTTCATGAACGACTTAATCCCTGCAGGATTCGAATATAAGAAAAGCCGCCGGTCAGTCGCCTCCTACTGACTTCTGGAGTTCGCGGGCTGAGTCGAGAAACTCGTCGACACTCATCTCTTTGAAAAAAAGGAGTCCATGCGTGGTGCGGATTCGAGGACTGGCATTCTGATAAAAGAACGGCTTGCCGAGCACATGTTGCACCTGCGACAGCTGGTCTACCCATATCTGCCTTGCAAGATCGCAGAACTTGCCATCAAGCTTCGGACTCGGGAACGAGGCGTCAACCTGGGTGGAATAACAATTGACAAACGCGTTGTCAAAGACACTCATGGCATTGAGCGATACCGGTACGATATGCGTTGCTTCCGACGGCATGAAACGGAACCAGACATTACGGTATCCCCATATCTTCAGCCCGCTCAGGTCTTCTTCATTACTCCATTCACGCACAGCTTCAGCGATCGTCTGGAGCACCTTGTAGTGTGTGTCGGGACCGCTCCCCTCCGGATCGAAGGCGAGACTTATGACAGTGGGGCGTATCCTACGCATCTGCTCCAATACCGGGAGTACATCGCGTTCTCGGGTAGGCTGCTGGGTAAAAATATCACCGGTATAGAATCCAAGACGCAGATGGCGTATATTATCACTCTCGATACCGAAGAATCCCCAGACCAGCTCCTCCTCAAACTCGCGTATCATCCCTTTCAGCAGACGTATTTCCGCTGACATTTTCTCACCGGCATAACCTCCGAGTGTCTCTGCGATAATCTCCCTGATCTTCACTTTCAACGCTTCCACGCTGTCCACACCCCAGATCTCTATGATGTCACGCACGAGACGGTGGGCAAAGCCTCGTTTACGCTCGTCGGTATTGCCTGAGGCGACATGTATGAGACAATGGTATATGTCTTTGTCTCGCTTCAACCGGTGACCTTTGTCAAAGAAGTCCGGATAGGCGAGCATTTGTATGCGGCCTTTCTCTATGAAACCCAACGTGTCAGTAAGTGCTTCTACAAGAAACGCGTTGGTTACGGCATTAAAGCCGGATGTCATCACCGCGAAGTGAGATGTATTGGTCTCGTTGCGAGATATGCGGTGAATATGCGGCAAGAAGCCGAGCATTATGTCATCATGATGCGGACCGGTATGGAAAAATCTCTGATGACTCCATGAAGAGGTGCCGAGGTCGATCTTGTGCTTCAGCGAGTCAATGACAGACTGTATGGTATTTTCGTCAAGATTGGGAATCATGCTGCAATACTCATCGCTACGCAGTTCTTCGACAGTGATCTTGTCTCCGTATTTGTTTACACGATTGCAATATTCGATTATGGCACGGTCTGTCTTTTCCTGTGTCCATGGTGTGCCGGTATAATAATCGTAGACTGACTCCCGTAACATCGATGCCGCTCCCTTGGTGAGATAGAAACGGGCTCCGGGCAGGCATGAGAGAGCCGAAGCAGGATATAGATTGGAGGGTGCTTTCTCCAAAGCTTCAGCAACAACTTCCGCCTTAGCCTCTCCTGCAGCGAAGATTATAGCAACACAATCTTTGTTGTGGGTTATAGTATCAAGGCCTATGGTTATTACCGGTTTTTTTCGCGACACCTCTATTCCTCCAAGATCTCCGGCAGCAGCTGCTTGTGTCTCAAAGTTGGTGTAGGTAAGCCGCGTAGTGGAATGAGGATCGCTGCCACGAGTATTAAAAGCGATATGCCCGTCGGGTCCAATTCCTCCAAGGAAGAACCCAATGCCCCCCATGTCGCGGACACGTTGCTCATATGTGGCACACCAGTCATCGATCATGAATATCGACTGCCACTGCAACTCCTCGATATGGCTTTTGGGCTCACGATAGTGGAGACTAAGGTCTACGGTACCGTCGGGAAATACTTCATTAAACCGCCGGCCTCCGGCGAGGGGAATCTCGTCACAATTGATAAACAGACCTCTGGCAGGATCCAACCCGAAATCCCGGACATAATATTTCTGCACGTAATTGTAGAAACTATTATGCTGTCGCGGGTCAATGGGGTAGAACTCGTCAATCTGCACGAAACGAAGTCCACTGAGATCCGGTTTGCGGTCTAATATAAGACCACTTTCCTCCCGCATGAGCCGTCCGTGGTCACTATCCCACTGGGCCAACACTCGTTTCACCCATTCAATAAAATATTCCGGAGTTTTACCCGTAGGAAGACTCACCACACCCTCGGGATTATCGTTAACCCACTCCAAAAATCTCATCGCAGCCAGCTTTCCCAGTCTCGGAAAATTGTCAACAGTGATATACGGCATGTTAGTGTGAAAACGGTGGGTTATGCTGTTGTTGTATACTTTCTCTACATTGCTAAAAATTGTGTCCATTGGCTCTTTTGTTTTAAATAAGATATAGCAGCAGTTGATACTTCAGTCTCTGTACTCCATACAAACAACGAGACCTCTTTTTTGATATCAGCTACAAATATAATAAGAATATTCGACGAAACATAATAGCGAATGTCGGACAAAGCCCGGTTCGCGGTCGCACAGCGAATTATGTGAGTCAAATATACAAAGAGTTTTCGATGAAAAGACCTGTTTCATCCTCCGAGCAAGAGATTACAATATTTTACCTAATAAATGTTAAACTTTTGGATTTATATTGTATTTATTATAACTTTGTATTGAATACAAATTCAATATGATTTCAAATGACAAACTACAGCAGAAAGACCGAACTAATCAAGATACTCTCAGACAATGGTATCAGACCGTCTATGCAGAGAATTGAGATTTTGGAATTTATATCCTCATGTAAAAGTCATCCCTCTGCCGATGAAATATATTCTTTTGTACATCAGAATAATCCGACACTATCTCGGACTACTGTATTCAGCAGTGTAAAATTACTTGCCGAAAAGGGACTTATAAATGACATAAACATATCACCAGACTCTACAAGGTATGATTCGGCACTATACACGCCACATGCACATTTTATATGCCGCAATTGCAAAAAGATTTTTGACATTCCCTTTGACACATCCGCACTTACAGCCCCCGCTGATTATTTTTGCGACAACGTAAATATTTATTTTAAGGGTATTTGTCCCGAATGTGGTAAAAAGAGAAATACTAACAATATAATAACCAAATAAAAACTTAATCAAATGAAAGATTTAAAAGGAACAAAGACCGAACGCAACCTTCAGGAAGCTTTCGCAGGAGAATCAATGGCTCGTAACAAATACTCTTACTTTGCATCAAAGGCACGCAAGGATGGCTATGAGCAGATTGCAGCAATCTTTGAGGAAACCGCAAACAATGAAAAAGAGCATGCCAAACTTTGGTTCAAATTACTGAACGGAGGCGAAATATCCGATACTATGGACAATCTGCGCGCTGCCGCACAAGGAGAGAACTATGAATGGACCGAGATGTATTCAAAAATGGCAGAAGAAGCTGAAGCCGAGGGATTCCCTGAGATCGCTTACCGCTTCCGTGCAGTAGCCGCAATAGAAAAGCACCACGAAGATCGCTATCGCCGTCTGTTGCAAAACATTGAAGAAGGTATCGTGTTCTCACGCGAAGGTGACACGGTATGGATCTGCCGCAATTGCGGACACATACATATCGGCAAGAAAGCACCCGAAGTCTGCCCCGTATGCCATCATAAGCGCAGTTTCTTCGAAATAGAAGCAAAGAACTATTAATAACTGCACAAGATGGACAGCAATGCGCTCTACAATATAACCTACGGACTTTATGTCATTGGATGTTATTCCGATGGCATAAAGCCCGCAGGCTGTATTATCAACACATGTTTTCAAGTTACAAGCGAGAACCCGGTACTGGCAATTTGTCTAAATAAAAAGAATCACACTCTCGATTGCCTGAAAAAGAATCCAAGATTCTGTGTGTCAATCATTGCGGAAGATACCGACCCAATGATAATCAGTTCATTCGGATTCAGATCAGCGCGTGACGCTGATAAATATGCAGACTTCGGATACGACGAACTTGACGGCACCCCGGCGGTCAAAGGCAAATTCTGCGGTCGTTTAATTCTTAACGCCACAGATTTTATCGACTGTGGCACCCATGTCATTGTTGTCGGCAAACTTGTTGCTTCATATGGAGGAAACGGAGTGCCTATGACGTATGCATATTATCATCAGGTTATAAAAGGCTCAGCACCCAAAAATGCGCCTACCTATCGGGCCGATGTGACTCCTGTTGACTCCGCAAGAAAAGATGTGCACAGATACAAATGTGACATATGTGGATATGAAATTGAGACAGAATCTGATCTGCCAGCCGACTTCGTATGCCCGGTTTGCGGATTCGATCGATCGCATTTCAAAGAAATTTAGAGTATTTCCAAACAACTTGAGATGTCTAAAATTTAAGAGAGTATTAAATTTAACACTCTCTTAACAACTTCTTAAAATAACGGTATAAAGTATTATAATAAACTTTCCGACTTTTTCCAATCAGTTTTTATATCTGGTCGACGGTGTAATCATCTACCGACACATCAAATTCAATCATGTCGAGAACATCCGGGTTATTAATCCGGATGTTATAAATATAAGCATGACCGGGTAAATAAGCCTTTACTTGATCGGATGTGGCAGGATATACTATCCTGCCTGTTTCTGTTTCTGGAACAAGCATATAGTCCGGAGTTTTTGCATTAGGCCATAACTTTATTCCGGTTGCAGTATCAAAAATCTCACAATCCACCTC
The DNA here is from genome assembly GCA_948788915.1 of uncultured Muribaculaceae bacterium. GTDB lineage: Bacteria > Bacteroidota > Bacteroidia > Bacteroidales > Muribaculaceae > Lepagella. Next base: position 9,378 of record CAQFOZ010000042.1, read on the forward strand.
AATATAAGTACCGCTGTACCCATTAGTTGAAAGTTGTACATCTGTAAGAGGCTGAGGTATTACATAACTGCAATCAAGATTGTTTAAAGTATAATCCGTAGGCTGCGGAGTAAGTTCTGCTCGGTCTTCTTTCCCTATAATGGCAAAGGTTATCATATCTGAGAGCGACTTGAGATCTGTCCAGGAACCGACCACATCGGGGGTTGACGCAAGAGTAGACGCTTGCGGGAAATCGAAACTTCCTTCACGATAAACATTTTTTAGAGAAATATAACTTACAAGTACTTTTATACGAGGATTCGTAGAACTAAGCACCATTCTTACATTGGAAAGCGCATGACGGAAATTAAGCGACACCGGAGCCGCCTGCTGCATTACATCCTTGCGTACGGCATAAAGCAAGTCGACATTATAATTGTTGAGATAGCCGGGTATGTGGCCGCCGCCATCACCGCTAATATCTGTAGAAGCCTTGATCACCGGGCTATAAGCATAGAAATTAACCGATTCCACAGGCCAATATGCCGGAGGGGAATAAGTCCACAATCCACCTTCGCGTGTCACTGTCACGCCATTCATTAACATTGATCCTTCAGTAAATGCATATACAACAAAGTCCTTTATCGACGCTGTTGTTGTTGCCACGCCACGTGAACAATTAGGCACCACCGCATTTAGAGTGATTGCGCTGGCAGCTGTCGGCTCTTCAGCCTCATCCCCTTCAGTACAAGCCGGCAATGCGAACAGGCATCCGGCCAAGCCGAGAATAAATAGTTCTTTTTTCATATAATTCATAATTGATTGTTTTTTTTTATTCAGAAGAACTTATAGCATTTCTCTTTTGAGTAAAGCCTCTTTAACCATTTATATCCACTATTACTGTCTCCCACCCGTCTACAGCCACTTCAAAACCAGTATCATTGCCTGTCTCCGGATTTTCTAATTTAAGTCCCCTCACAACCAGGCATACATTCATTGGATCTGGAGCCAAACGCACCTGGTCGGTGACATCAAATTGATAGCAGAAACGACGGCCGTCTTTTATTATAACAAACAGACTGAATATGTTGTCAACAGAAGGTTCTCCGGGAACTCCAAATGTAAAGAACTCCCCGCCCGCAGTTGTAGAATCGAGAATTGAAGCCTTGATCGAAAGAGTGGAAGGATATGCCTCTTTTTTGCCAGACGCAATCAACATCGCCCCTGCCATACCGCTCAAAGCCGCGCTCATTGATTTTACACCTGAAAGATTCTCGACATCCTCTATCCTGAAAGTGTAACGAGCTGTCAAGGGACGCTGTACGGCAGTAAGCACAAAGTCTGGCGAATATTCCATAACGGCATCAAACCGAATATCTGCGAAAGGAGCAAAGCGCACGCCATCATACTTAAGGCTGAATACACTATAAGCGCAACCCCACATCATGTCGGGACAACATACTATCCTTTCGTCTGTGATTCGAGGCAAAGACTCTCCACGCTCTTCCCGTGGAATTGAACCAAGAAAATCCCTTCCGGGAGTATATGCCTCATAAGAATCATATCCGTCTTCACCGCAAAAGAGAACATTATAAGTATCGTCATTATAACTCAAAAAACTATATTCACCTAACGCCATATTAACTATCCCGGCATCGCGGCTTGCAAAATCAAATCGCCATGATTCGCTGCTGTCATGTGGAAAAAATATATAGGCCATGCCTGAGGGCATGGCGTCGTAACATGATTGCCAATTGTTTTTGATTGTAAAAGGAAGCCTGTCGGGGCAATTACCTTGATCATCAAATATACAGGACGAGACAGCCACCCCTAAAGAAAGCGACACAACTGCCGGCAACAAATGGCATCTAATAATATCCCAAAATCCAAACATCTAAATTATTCTTTAAATAACAGCTCGCGACTGCCGCGTCCCAAGAAAATCCAAGCTGACGACAAAAACCAGACTGAAAACATCAAAGTTTTTTTATATAGACATCTATCATTAATAACACTTTGAATTTAAGTTTAAACAGTTTCGAAGAGTGTGTTGTTTAAAGATTCTAACATTCTATTCAACCACATTGCAAAAACTCCTGTAAGTTGTTTAAAGGAGCTATTGAGAATACCAACAAATTCATACGCCAGTATATTCCAAAAGAAACAGTCTTCTTTCAAACCTTTCGGATTCATTCATTCGAAAAGTGCATCACAAAATAAACCGCAGGCCTCTTAAAAACTCAATTTCAATCCCCCGAAAAATATTTTCTTCAGACAAATCGCTGGTTTTGCGCTTGCTTGTTAAGTCTACATTTATAATTTTGGATTAATAATTTTGGAATTTATATTTTTTTAACTAACTTTGGGCACAACCTGACTTTCTTGTCGGGTGGATAACATTCAAATAGTTTCCAGTGTTTGTAAAAAACATCAATATAGGCAATTTTATCACTTCTCCGGATTTCCGTGAGAAAGACATCTTTACCGCTTATAAAATGCTGATTGCAGACATTTTTTCCTTTATTCATTCTAAATTCCCAGCGCAGGCTTTTGACCATCTGCGCCATTTACGCATTCAGATTCCACAGATATGGAATCTCATGCTTAGTGCTGGATTGAGATAATTCGGCAAGCTCGTTTTTCGCTCCGAATGGGAGGTTTTATATCTTAATACGCAGATATCTGTCTTCTAATAGTCAGCCTATTTTATTTGTATTCCGTCGGTCTACATTCATCTTCATTAAGTCGTAATCAAAAATAACTGATTGGAAAGAAGAATTCCCGACGTTATAATCTCCGGCTTATTTTTCGAGCAAATACATTTCCTATCGTTTATACACCTGGAGTGGTAAAGATGCCGCCCCCAGAAATTACTGAGAACCAACCACATAAGCAATCAATTAATATCAACTTAAAATTCTAACTATGAGAAATTTATTATTAATGTTCGTAATGTTGTCCGTTTGTCTCGGCATGCGAGGGCAAACCTTCGCGGAAGTAGACGGCATCTTCTACGAACTTTCAGCGACAACCTCAACAGCGTCGGTAAGCAACGGTTATAAAGCCGGAGTCACCCAAGATGTCTACACAGGGGTGATCAATATCCCGTCAACATTTGTATATAACGGTGTCACATATACCGTGACAGGTGTGGTGCAGAGCGCTTTCAATTACTCCACATGCACGGAGGTCACCCTTCCGCCTACGTGTACTTCTTTAGGAGCATATTCTTTTTATAGCATGTCTGCTCTTAAGAAACTTGATCTCGGAGGCGTGAACAATCTCCCCGGAAATGCAATCAGCACATGTCCGGCACTCAATGACTTGTACATTGGCTGCACCGCTGGAGTGATTGGCACGGTAGGGGCAAGCATATCTTCTGATATCAGAAAAAACATAAACATTCATGTTCCCGCCACGCTCAAATCCCAGTATGCCTCAAGTAGCTACTGGAATTCGGTCAAAGCGATTCTCAGCGGAAACCAAATCCAGGCCGGCGACCTCTATTACGAGTACTACCCTGCCGACAAGACTGCTATGGTGCTCGCCCCCTATGAGATTCCCGGCAACGGCAACCCCAAACAAATAGGGCCATCAGTTGAAGTGCCAGGAAGCATCATTGTCGACGGAACTGAATACACCGTGACCAACCTGCAGGCCGGTGTATTCTACGACACTCCAAACGTTACGGCCGTGACGTTCAACGAAGGTCTCAAGAATATAGAGTTCGAGACTTTCTACGTGACAAAAGTAAACGAAGTAACTTTCCCGAATTCGCTGGAGAATCTCTCCTACAACAATTTTTATTACTGTACACAGTTGACAAAAGTGACTTTCGGGACTGGCATCAGGACCATCGGAACCAATACTTTCTACAACTGCAACAATATGACCGAGCTAAAGGTCTTGACCCAGACGCCTCCCACAATTGAGAAAGGAAGTAGCGGAAGCATATTCAGCTCAAACTTCAACAAAGCGAACGTCACTCTTACCGTTCCGGCAGGATGTATCGATGCCTACAAGAACTCGTCAGACTGGAGCGGATTCAAGGAATACAAGGAAGTGAGTGCTCCTCAACCAGCCGAAACTACAGTAGTAGTCGACGGCATCTATTATGAGCTTGCCCCGACCGACCTTACCGCCACAGTAATCAGTGGCTATAAGGCTGGCATAACTGAAATTCCCTATTCCGGAATCGTAAATGTACCCTCTACAATTTATGTCAGAGACAAAACATACACCGTCTCCAGCATAGACGGAACCGCCTTTCAGTATGCCACATGCACCGAAGTAACGCTTCCCACGACCTGCACGACGATCGGACGCTATGCATTCGACTCGATGAATTCTCTCGTCAAGCTCGATCTCGGTGGTGTTAACGACCTACCCGGAAATGCAATCAGCACTTGTCCGGCACTCAATGACCTGTACATTGGCTGCACCACGGGAGTGATTGGCACGGTAGGGGCAAGCATATCTTCTGATATCAGAAAAAACATAAACATTCATGTTCCCGCCACGCTCAAATCCCAGTATGCCTCAAGTAGCTACTGGAATTCGGTCAAAGCGATTCTCAGCGGAAACCAAATCCAGGCCGGCGACCTCTATTACGAGTACTACCCTGCCGACAAGACTGCTATGGTGCTCGCCCCCTATGAGATTCCCGGCAACGGCAACCCCAAACAAATAGGGCCATCAGTTGAAGTGCCAGGAAGCATCATTGTCGACGGAACTGAATACACCGTGACCAACCTGCAGGCCGGCGTATTCTACGACACTCCCAACGTTACGGCAGTGACGTTCAACGAAGGTCTCAAGAATATAGAGTTCGAGACTTTCTACATGACAAAAGTAAACGAAGTGACTTTCCCGAATTCGCTGGAAAACCTCTCCTACAACAATTTCTACTATTGCACATCCATAGGAAAAGTGACTTTTGGCACGGGTATCAAGACCATAGGACAAAACACCTTCTACAAATGTTCCCAAATGACTGAGCTGACAGTCTTGGCTGAGAACCCTCCAACGTTGGAACAGGGTGGATCGGGCAGTATCTTCAGCTCTGATTTCAACAAGGCTAACGTCATTCTTGTCGTTCCGGCTGGTAGCGTAGCAGCATATAAGGCAACCTCCGACTGGAGTGGATTCAAAGAATACAGAGAATTCGGTATCGAACCCGATCCGACGCATGTTGTGGTCGACGGCATACACTATGAACTTACCGACTCTCCTTACGCTGGAGAAGATGGCGTATTCCAATGCTACGTCGAATCGCCCGTAACTTCGGGCTTGCCCAGTGGAAGCGAATACAGCGGTATAGTAGACATTCCGGAAAGCATAAATTTCAACGGCAAAAAGTTTACAGTGACCCGCATTGGCACACAATCGTTCTACATGCAAAGCGACGTTACTGAAATAAAGATTCCTGCCACGGTTCAGATTATCGGCATGCAGGCTTTCCAGGAATCAGGTATCACTAAAATAACGCTACCCGAATCGCTGCTACGCATTGACAACTACGCTTTCCGTCGTTGCACAGCGCTGACATCTTTGACCGCACTTGGCATCAGTCCGGCCTCAGCCACCTCCAACTCTTTCATGACAATTACCTCAAGCTGTACGCTCTACGTTCCGCACGGTATGGTCAACACATACAAGAATTCAGCGGGATGGAAAGATTTCGAGAAAATTGAGGTAGATCCCAACAGCCCGATTCCTCCTGAGTCGGTAAGTATCGTAGGGAAACCAACTGCTATGCTTACAGGCGAGACAATCCAGCTTACAGCTGTGATTCTTCCGGAAAAAGCCACCGATAAAACGGTTGAATGGAAATCGCTCACACCCGATATTGCTACTGTCGATGAGACCGGTCTGGTTACAGCCGTAGCTCCCGGCAATGCGCAGATTGAAGTGATCTGCAACGGTAACCGTACCATAAGCATGATCGCCAACTGGATCTGCATAGCAAAAGAAGCGGAAGTGAACGGTATCTACTATAAATTCGTCTATGATGAGAAAAACAAAATTACCGATGCATACGTCATAAAACCCGTTTCCGGAAAGTATGCCGGAACCGTAACTCTGCCCGATAAGGTTGTGAACATAATCGACTTCAACTTCCGAGGCATTGATGAGGCGGCATTCCTCGACTGCACAGAACTAACCTCCATATCATTGCCCGCAGGCACACAGACAATCGGTAACAAAGCCTTTGACGGCTGCACGGCACTTCAGACAGTCACGGTCAATACCATCAATCCTCCGGCATTCCCTGGTTATGCCGAGAACAGCACAGAAGGCAATCCCTTCTCCTCTTCTACCTACCAGACATGTAGCCTGTACGTTCCTAAAGCCGGATACCAAACCTATCAGAATGCCCCGATATGGAAAAACTTCAAGAATATCCGCGCTATCGGAGGAGACACATTCGTAGAGGCTAACGTCGATGGTATAAAATATGCTTTCTATGATTTCTATAAAACTGCGAAAGTACTCAAATCTGCCGACTACACCGGTGAGATTACAGTGCCAGACAAAGTAACTTACAAAAACGAGGAATACAATGTTGTTGAGATTGAGGACAGAGCCTTCGCTGGCACATCGATCGACATCCTGCGCCTTCCAGCCTCCCTCAAAGTCATTCCGGATGAGATGGCTGCAGATTGCAAGCAACTTGTCTGCGTCGGACTCCCAGACCATCTTGAGACAATAGGAGTGAAGGCATTCTTCGGCTCGACCAATATCCGCTTTATCCGCTGCTACAATTTCGGAGCCGACAACAACTACGTACCTCCGACGTTCACTCCAACCGCCGAAAGCGATTACGGCGATGCATTCTCGACAGAGATCTGGCCCGACTGTATGCTTGTCATTCCGTCCAGCATGTATGCCAACTATAAGAAAACAGTCGGATGGAAGAACTTCCGTTCGTTCGCATACTGGCATGATTATGACGTAGAGCCTACTGCAGTCGAATTCCCCGGACAGCATCAATACCAGCCCGGAAAATCAGTTACCCTGACTCCGGTAACGGCTCCGGGAAATGCAACAATCCTGAACTTCGTGATCAAAGCCAACACTACAGGCATAGCCTCGTTCTCTGCGGGCAAAGATGCAGACAACAAAACCGCTCTGATAGTCAACACCCTTGAGGAAGGAGAAACTGAAGTAACGGTTTATGTGAATCTTGTCAAGACCACCTTTACGCTTAAGGTCGACAAGACCGTGGGCATCAACAGCATCATCTCAGACCAGAACACAGACGTTCGCTATTTCAATATTCAAGGTGTCGAACTTAAGAATCCCGCTCCAGGCACAATCTGTATAAGAGTAATAGGCAACAAGGTTGAGAAAATCGTCTTCACCGCTGATTAAAGCGTCTTCTCGACACCCTTTCAATAATGAAGAGAAAGTGTGCCGATAGTGAAATGACTCCAAAAAGTTGGACAGGATAATGTTTAACCTATCAAACTTTTTGGGGTCACTTCATTATTAGACACAGCTTTATTTATTAAAACTTAAATTTAAATGTTACTGCCTGGTTGTGATATTTTTGAACTTGGCAATAACAAAATTTGCAATCTCCAAATCTTGTTCTTTTGTTCCGCCTCCCACTCCAATCGCACCGACAACTTTGCCATCTGCAATCAGTGGCAGACCTCCAGGCACAAGAGTAATGCGTCGATCGCAAGTATTCATGCCCATTAAATTACCCCCGTCGGCAACGAGCAGGATAAGATCCTCAGTCGGAGTCTGTGTGATTGCAGCCGTATACGCCTTGTATGGTACCAAAGTTGCGCTCAATACGAGAGCTTCACCAAATCGACGGAACAAGTCTGCAAATTGAAGAAGAGCAAATCTTAAAACCAAACTTCAGTCGGTCTATGCGACCGACTAATCTTGCGAGGCAGCCGGGAATTTTGGAAAGAATCAATTACCATTTAGGTATAACATTTTGAAGTAATGTCTACCAAAGTGCGATTCTTCACAAAAAGAGTCCGGAGTTTAAACAACTACTTTAAATCAGTCTCACATCCATTTTAGTTAGAGAACGCTAAAGAATCTTTCCTCGAAACAGGTTTCTGTCCCAATGTGTCAGACAGCTTCGGTTATCGATACCGCGATCTTGTCTATGCGTGCACGATCCATATCCGCCACTTCAAGACGAAAACTATTCCATGTGATAATATCGCCCTCAACCGGTACTTTTCTCATTATCTCAAGTATTAGTCCTCCTATCGTTGAATAGCCTGACGGACTGTATAAATCCTCTCTGCCGAAATACTCTAAAAAATCATAAAGGCCACACTGTCCATCAACAAGCCATTCCTCCTTGTCAGTACGCTTGACTATTATCGGGCCGTCGTCGCCATGCGTAATATTGCCGATAAGGCCGTCCAGAATGTCACGGAGCGTAACGACTCCCTGAAAATTTCCATATTCGTCAAACACAAGTGCAGAATGCTCTTTGGAATTCCTGAACGTTTCCAATGCGTCATAGAAAGTCATGGTATCCGGCAGACATAATCCTGAAGTCAACTCTTTCTCAATACTGAAATCAGATGAATCCAAGGTAAGGATAAGACGTTTAAGCGACACAACGCCACATATCTCTTTCATGTCCCGGTCAAATACAGGATAGGAAGAATGCAGTTCATTGGCAAGTACCTTACGGATACTTTCCACATCCATGCCTACTGTGAGCGAGGCCACATAGTTGCGGCTGGTCATGATGGCATCAATGCGGCTGTCGCCCATTACAAGGGCACGTTCCATAATATCCTGCTCAACAGCCCTTACCTCACCTGAAACGGCTCCTTCCTGAATAAGAGACTTTATTTCCTCTTCGGTTACTTTCGATGAGGTGTTACGGATATTCAGAAGCTTTACAAGCAGGGATGTCGATACAGACAGAATCCATACAATGGGATACGCAATCGCCGACAGTAACTTCATTGGCTTCGCCATGATTTTTGCGATAGTGTCTGATTCTCCCATACCGATACGTTTCGGCACAAGTTCACCGACGACAATAGACAGGTAAGTAACCAACGCTACTATAATACCCTTGGAAAGATTCAATGCAAAGCGAGGTGCCATACCAAATTCGGCAAGATAATTGCCGAGGTCGGTAGCTATGGTAGCTCCAGAGAACAGACCGGTAAGAATACCTATAAGGGTGATTCCAATTTGTATGGTTGACAGGAATCTGTCAGGCTCGTCCTGCAATTTCAAAGCAGTCGCGGCAGCGTTGTTGCCTTTCTTTGCATCGGCAGTCAATTTTGATCTCCTTGCGGAAATGAGAGCAACCTCCGACATTGAGAACACTCCGTTAAGAAGAATCAGTGCAAGAATTATAAACAAATCGTACATAACAGCAATACAGACTTTTTTTTGCAATGAAGTGATTAATCATTATATAATCTTCACTTCCTTAATACAGCTATAGTATATTCATAATTAAATGATAAAAATTAATGAACATATAAAGCGCAGGTATTTTAACAGATTTTAACGCTGAAGGATGGAGCATATATGGATATGCGACTGACCGACACGGTAAAACATGTATAAAAAATCAAGCTTTATAGTTCAAGATTTAATCACTTACATATTTCGTTTAAATTTGAATACTCACTTAATTATTATCAACTACTTGCAAAACAATTATTCCTCTGTCATTGTTTAAACACCTGTTTCTTACTGTAAATATTACCGTATGTAAAAGGTAATACTGACAGTTATCTTTTCTGGGCAGAAAGGAATATATGAGACAATCTGCCTCAAAGACCAGCGTCCGAGGCAGAAGTCAGGCATATTAGAAATATCCCGGGGATATGCTTTCGTAGCCTGTGTGGTATATAAGAGTATGTCTAAGAAACTGTTTAAATTTATTTTCGAGGAATTTTGAGAGTAATTTTTGAGAT
>CAQFOZ010000043.1 GCA_948788915.1 uncultured Muribaculaceae bacterium
TACCGAAAGAACTATTATATAAAAATTTTCGTAATAAATTTAAACAGTTTCTTAGATTGATATATCATGAATGCAGATTTAGTACACGACTTATTTGACAGGGAACATCTTTGGCATCCCTACACTTCCACTCATTCCCCATTACCCACATACAAGGTTGATCATGCGAATGGCGCCTATTTATATCTGTCCGATGGAACGAGGCTTATCGATGGTATGTCCTCATGGTGGTGTGTGATTCATGGTTATAATAATCCGGTTATAAATGATGCAATGAAGCGTCAGATAGATTCTATGTCCCATGTGATGTTCGGAGGGCTTACTCATCAGCCGGCTGTAGACCTTGGAAAACTGTTGTTGTCTACCCTTCCTCAATCTATGAATCACATCTTTTATGCGGATTCCGGTTCGGTGGCAACGGAGGTGGCAATGAAAATGGCTGTGCAGGCTCATGATAATCCCAAAAGAACCAATTTCGCGACAATAAGAAGCGGATATCATGGCGACACATGGAATGCAATGTCTGTCTGTGATCCTGTCACCGGCATGCATGGTGCCTTTGGCCCGGCGCTCCCTATCCGATATTTTGCTCCGGCACCTGAATGCAAGTTTAATGATGAATGGGATCCGACAGACTTTAGGCCTATGAAGGAGTTGCTGGAGAAGAATGCTGACAGTATCGCTGCCGTTATATTGGAGCCAATTGTGCAAGGAGCAGGCGGAATGCGATTCTATCATCCGCAGTATCTACGTGAATTGAGGCATGAATGTGACCGGCTTGGTATTATTCTTATTTTCGATGAGATAGCAACTGGGTTTGGACGAACTGGAAAATTATTTGCATGGGAACATGCAGGCGTAGAGCCTGATATTATGTTGATAGGAAAGGCTCTGACGGGAGGTTATATGACCTTCTCGGCAGTGGCGGCTTCCGCGAAGATTGCTGACAGAATATCTGCCTCTCAGTCTGGAGTAATGATGCACGGCCCTACTTTTATGGGTAATCCTCTGGCTTGTGCCACTGCATTGGCTTCGACAAAATTGTTGCTGGATTCAGACTGGAAGAAAAGGGTTGGAGAGATTGCACATATAATGGAAACCGAGCTTCGTCCTGCTGAAAAATGGAATTCTGTATCAGACGTAAGGGTGCTTGGCGGAATTGGAGTTGTGGAAATGAAGGAAAATGTGGATGTCGCCGTGTTTCAACAACTGTGTGTGAAAGAGGGGGTATGGATCAGACCTTTTGGTAGGAACGCTTATATAATGCCTCCATATCTGGCTGTATGTGATGAAGATGTGAGAACTTTATCCCGCGCTTTACTGAAGATTTTGGAAGAGATGTATGGAAAATAATTCCCTAAACTTTATGGAACTTCCAAAGAAATATAAAGTATTTGCCGAGGTTCTGGAAAATATGGATGCTGAGTCAAGGCTCAGGTTCATACCGGCGGACAGAGATGATATGCCGGGATATGATCTTACATCTAATGATTATATGGGCTTGGGCAAAGGCGTATGCATGACGGGTAAATCTAATGAGAAGCATTATTTTACCTCTTCTGCCTCCAGACTCCTTTCCTGTCATCAGAATTCTTATACGAAGCTTGAAAATCTGCTCGATTCATTGTATTCAAAGAACACTCTTCTTTTTAACTCCGGCTATCATGCCAATGTAGGGGTAATACAGAGTCTTGTTGTAGAAGGAACTGTGTTTCTTTGTGACAAACTGATTCATGCCTCAATGATAGATGGTCTCAGATTGGGGAGTGCGGAGTATCGCAGGTGGAGGCATAATGATATTGATTCGCTTCGGAAACTTGTAATCAGATACAAGGATGCGGATAGAGTTGTAATCATGGTCGAGTCCATATACAGTATGGATGGAGATATTGCTCCTTTGAAGGAAATTGTGGAATTAAAAAAGGAATACGATAATGTAATTTTATATGTGGATGAGGCTCACGCATTTGGCGTGAGAGGTGATAAGGGGTTGGGAATATCGGAGGAGCTTGACATACTTGATGATGTGGATATTATTGTAGGAACTCTCGGAAAAGCATGCGCTTCAATGGGTGCGTTTGTGGCTACAAACAGTTTACTGAAGAATTATTTTATAAATACGTCGAGAAGCTTTATTTTTTCGACTGCATTCCCTCCGGTTAACGCGGAATGGACATACAGGATGATTTTACAGCTTGTATCGATGAATGATGCTCGCGAACATCTTAAAACTATTTCCGGCATCTTCAAGAAGGGCATTAAGGATATAACTGGGAAAGATTCCAACTCCGCGTCTCAAATAGTTCCTCTGATAGTCGGTGATGCTCGGGAAGCTGTGAATCTCGCTGCACGTTTATCTTTGCTTGGCGTCAAGGCTTTGCCTATCCGTCGTCCGACAGTGGCTGCCGGGGAAGAGAGAATACGCTTTTCTCTTTCAGCTGATTTGCGGAGGGAGGATGTTGATAGTATTTTAGATATACTGGCAAAGGCCTATAGAGATTGAGGATAATGAAGTTTAATCTTTTACGACATAAAGTAGGCTGCAGACGATTGCTGCTGATTTTTTCCGGCTGGAGCACAACACCGGATTTCTATAGCCATATTGTAAAGGATGGTTGGGATACAGGAGTTGTTACGGATTATTCGGACCTTTCTCTTAATAAATGTTTCCTTGACAGTTACGATACAATATGGGTGTTTGCCTGGTCTCTGGGTGTGAAGATGGCTGCCATGGCTTTGCCTCCGGATAAGATTGTGGCGGCTTATGCAATCAATGGTACATTGAATCCGGTTGACGATTCGGAAGGAATTCCACTAAACATTTATAATGGAACTGCGGATAATCTAAACTCTCGAAATCTCGTAAAGTTTCAGTTGCGAATGGCCGGCAGTAAAGATATTTATAACAAGTATTTTGGTAAGGAATACAGTGATGATGAGATTTTCTCTCTCAGGAATGAACTGGATTTGATTCGAAACATAGACTCGGGAAATAATAATTTGCCGTGGAGGAGGGCTTTTCTTGGAAGTAATGACAAGATATTTCCGTTCGAAAATATGTGTCGTAGCTGGAAATCAATGAATGTGGATATTACAGAGCTGGATGAACCACATTATGTGGACCTGATGCAGATTGTAAATATGGTGGTGCCGGACATTGATAATATCGCACGTCGTTTCACTGAATCTAATGATTCTTATCTTGAGAATGCAAGAGCGCAACGCAAGATTTCGCAAAAACTTGCGTGCCTCCTTCAGAATTATACTACACGTCAAGGTGGAAATGCATTGGAAATCGGTCCCGGAAAGGGCCTGTTTACCAGGGAGTATGCCTGCAGTTTAAAACCTGATTGTATAGATTTTGTAGATATTACAAAGTTGGATAAGTTTGCTGTCGCAAAAGTGGAACGTTATTTCCAGGAAGATGCAGAAAGTTTTATAGGTATAGCTAAAGACAAATCCTATGACAGTGTCTTGTCGTCTTCTGCTGTGCAGTGGTTTTCCAATTTTCATAAATTCATAGAAAACTCTGCCCGCATTCTTACGAATGATGGTGTGTTATGCTTTTCAACTTTTGCTAAAGGAAATTTAGCGGAGCTGGATGGTTTCCGTACAAGTCCTCTGCATTATTTAAGTACAGAAGAAATATCAGAAATTGTGTCACAATATTTTAAAGATGTAGAAGTGACCAAAGATATAATAAAATTGGAATTTGAAAATCCCCGCGATTTAATGATGCATCTTAAACTTACAGGTGTTGGAGGATTCGCCCCTTCATCGGGCTTGTCTCCGATGAAATTGCGCAACACAAAGACACTTACTTTTTGTCCGGTATATGTTTTGGCAAGAAAAAAGTGACGCATTGTACTGTAACTGATAAATTATTATTATATTCGCGTTATGTAAGTGTTCAAAAACGGTTACTATCACTTATCATTTAGCAAAATAATTTTATGAAAGGTATAGTTCTTGCCGGTGGATCCGGAACCAGGTTATATCCAATTACAAAAGGTGTCAGTAAGCAGTTGCTTCCAATTTACGATAAACCGATGGTTTATTATCCTGTTTCAACGCTTATGATGGCTGGAATCAAAGATATTTTATTGATCTCTACTCCTCAGGATCTTCCCGGTTTCAAGAGGTTGTTGGGAGATGGCTCCAGTTTCGGAGTTAACCTTCAATATGCAGAACAACCGTCGCCGGATGGTCTTGCCCAGGCTTTTATCATAGGTAGAGATTTTATTGGTGATGACAGTGCCTGTTTGGTGTTGGGCGATAATATCTTTCATGGTGCTGGTTTTTCAAGAATCTTGAAAGAGGCGGTTGCTTCTGCCGAGAAAGAAGGAGATGCAACAGTCTTTGGATACTGGGTTGATGATCCGGAAAGATACGGAGTAGCTGAGTTTGATAATGATGGCAACTGCTTGTCAATTGAGGAGAAACCTGCTAATCCAAAAAGCAATTATGCTGTTGTAGGACTTTATTTTTATCCAAATGAAGTTGTTAATGTAGCTGCTAATATTAAACCGTCGGCAAGAGGAGAACTGGAAATAACTACAGTTAATCAGGAATTCCTAAAGAAAGGAAAGTTGAAAGTTCAGACTCTGCCAAGAGGATTTGCATGGCTTGATACAGGCACTCATGATTCTTTAGCTGAGGCTTCAATATATGTTGAAGTGCTGGAGAAGCGCCAAGGATTGAAAATTGGATGTTTGGAAGGTATAGCGTATCGTCAGGGATGGATAACAGCTGATAAACTGAGGGATGTGGCAATGCCTATGTCTAAAAACGAATATGGCAGATATCTTCTTAAAGTTGTGGATGAGGTGAATCGCACCGGCTATAGCAACCTTGATTAAGAAATAGTTTATGATAACCAATTATAAAACGTGCCGGGAATTATTTTCCGGCACGCTTTTTATAAAATATGTAAACTAAGAATATTACAATTATTTCTACTCCCGTAACAACCGCCACTCGGGTATATTCTCTTTGTTTAAGTAAATCTGGTACAAATATTATCATCATGCAGATGAAATACAATGCCAATATGATTGGCAACCATATGTATTTTGGCACTTTACCCTCTTTCTTCATAAAATATCTTTTGCCTTGTTTGATGACGGTTTTGCTGATTTTTTAGTCTTTTTACTTGTAGAACCATTCTTTTTTCTTGTAACTGTAGTACGACCTTTTTTAGTAGTGTTTCTTTTCTTTTCGGCCGGTTTTTTTGTTACTTGCTTTTCTGGTTTTGAAGCCTCGGTTTCTTGAACCGGTTCTACAATTTGTTGGATCGGTGGCTCAAGAATGCGATAATACTTTGAATCTTCTGCTTTAAATTTTCCGGAAGACAGATATTCGTATATTTCGATACAGGCAAATGCGTCAAGGGCGGCATAAGCCTGTTGGTGTTCTGTTAGCTCTTCTGTTTCCCAGTTGGTGAGCCTTTGTCCTTTGGAGATACGTTGTCCGAACAGTATTGCATATATACGTGCAAGACTATTGTCATGTATATTGAAGTCTTTTACGAATGTTTGTAGCTCAATAAAACCATCCGGATTCAGTGTACGAAGTTTATTAAGGCTATGGAAATCATCATGGATTGAGAGCCCAATTTTAAGAATATTTGGATTCTCTAATATATCCTTTATGGTATCGGGCAAGCCAACTTTATTTAGGCGAATCAGATAGCATTCGTCATGTGTTGACAATTGTAAAAGTGAAACTCTATTTACCTGCCCTCGCTTGAAGTTCGGTTTCGTTTCTGTATCAAACCCAATTATTTTCTGTTTTGCGAGGATCTCAACTGCCTTGGATATATTGTCTTCATTATCTACCACAATAATGCTATTCCGGTATTCCACAACCGGAAGTTCTGCAAGCTCATCTTTGGAAATTGAGACTGTCTTTTGTGTATTTTCCATTGATATTTATGCTTTCTTTATTGTTGGCATCTCCAGATATAAGGTTTCCGGATAATAGGTTTTAAGCCACTTCTGAAGATATTCTTTAGTATCGGCAGATATTTTAGCGTCTCTGTCGAAATATGTGTTATAAATAACGAGAGATACAGGTATGTTTCGGCTCTTCAGAGCATCCAATGCGAGAAGGGTATGGTTGATTGATCCAAGATTGCCGTTTGTCACAAGGCAAACAGACAACTTATTCTCCGTTATATAATCGATTGTTAGGTAGTTACCTTTAAGTGGCACCATAAGTCCCCCGGCTCCCTCAATCAGAACATGATCATATTTTGATGCCAGTGTGTCTGCGGCTTTAGTGATTTTTTCAAGATCTATTTCCCTGTTGTCAATTTTGGCTGCAAGATCAGGGCTGCAAGGGTAGCTGAATATTTCCGGAGCAGTAAGATGTTCATAATCCTCCTTTAGTATTCCTGTGCCCATAATTTCCCTGTGAACCTCTATGTCTTCGCTAAAATCATAATTGCCGGTTTGGACAAATTTTTGAGTTATTACACTCTTCCCGGCATCCGTCATGCTACGGGCAAGCCAACCCGTAGCATAACTTTTTCCGGCATCTGTGTCAATCCCGCTTATAAATAGTTTTTTAGGAAAGGATATATCTGAAATTACCATGCAAACATTGGATATTCATTCATCATATCGTTTACCTTACGGCGAACGTCTGCGATTACACTCTCGTCATCGGCGTTTGACAGAACATTATCAATAAACTCTGCTATTGTATCCATAAGTTCCTCTTTGGCTCCCCGAGTGGTGATGGCAGCTGTGCCGAAACGTAGACCGCTCGTCAGGAAAGGGCTGCGTGTGTCGTAAGGAACCATGTTTTTGTTTGCTGTTATGTCCGCCTCAACAAGTACTCGTTCTGCTTTTTTTCCACTCATCTCCGGAAATTTGGGACGAAGGTCCACAAGCATGCAGTGGTTGTCCGTGCCATCGGAAATAATTTTATATCCCCGTTTAATTAATGCCTTTGCCAACGCTTCTGCATTTTTCTTCACCTGTAGGGCATATTCCTTCCATTCCGGCTGTAACGCCTCTCCGAATGCTACAGCCTTTGCTGCGATTACATGCTCCAGCGGACCACCCTGAACTCCCGGGAATACTGCTGAGTCAAGCAGCGCTGACATTTTTTTGATTTCTCCTTTAGGTGTTTTTTTACCCCATGGATTATCAAAATCTTTACCCATAAGGATCATGCCTCCGCGAGGCCCGCGAAGTGTCTTGTGTGTAGTCGTAGTTACGATGTGCGCGTGTTTTACTGGATTTTCGAGCAGGCCTGCTGCAATTAATCCTGCAGGATGTGCCATATCAACCATGAATATTGCGCCTATCTCGTCGGCAAGCTTGCGGATCCTTGCATAATCCCACTCACGACTGTAGGCACTTGCCCCTGCTATGATCAGTTTCGGACGTTCTGCACGAGCTTTATCCTCCATCTCCTCATAGTTGACTCTGCCATCTTCTACTTTTACTGTGTAGCTTATTGGCTCAAACATGAGACCTGAGAAGTTTACAGGACTTCCATGGCTAAGATGTCCACCATGAGAGAGATCCATACCCATGAATTTATCACCGGGTTGAAGACATGCCATGAATACAGCCATGTTTGCTTGTGCGCCACTGTGGGGCTGTACATTTGCCCATTCTGCGTCAAACAGTTTTTTTGCGCGTTCTATAGCCAGATTTTCGGCTTCATCCACAATCTGGCATCCGCCATAATATCTGTGGCCGGGATATCCTTCCGCATATTTGTTTGTCAGACATGAGCCCATTGCTCGCATCACCTCGTCACTTACAAAATTTTCACTCGCTATCAGTTCTATACCGCGACGTTGGCGAAGATGCTCTCTGTCTATGATATCAAATACTTTGTTATCTCGTTTCATAGCTATATCTCTTTATTATTTATATTTACTGTTATTAATCTTTATTATGCCCCAAAGTTGTCATAGTGTATACTTTCCGGTTCAACGCCAAGATCATATAACATCTTGTTCACTGCGTTGCTCATAGGACCGGGACCGCACATATAATATTGTATGTCTTCAGGAGCTTCATGATTTTTGAGATATTTCTCATACATCACATTATGTACGAATCCGGGCGTGTATTCTACACCGGCAGCATCTGCCGCCGGATCAGGACGGTCAAGTGCCAGATAGAACTTAAAGTTTGGAAATTCTTTTTCCAGCTGAAGAAAATCGTTGAGATAAAATACTTCATTAAGTGCGCGGGCTCCGTAGAAGTAACTCATCTTGCGGTCTGTTGTCTTCAATGTTTTTGTCATCCACATTATCTGTGCCCTAAGTGGTGCCATGCCGGCTCCGCCTCCTACCCATATCATCTCGGCTTTGGAGTCTGTGATAGGATGGAAATCTCCATAAGGACCACTCATCATAACCTTGTCTCCTGGTTTTAATGAAAAAATATAGGATGATGCAATTCCAGGCATTACATCTTGAAATCCGACTTCAGGTTTTGGCTTGAATGGTGGTGTGGCAATTCTCACTGTGAGCATTATTCTGTCTCCTTCTTCCGGATAGTTGGCCATTGAATAGGCTCTGACTGTCTCTTCGTCATTTTCACATTTCAAACTGAAAAGACCGAATTTTTCCCATGCCGGCAGATATTCTGGACCTATCAGAGATTTATCTATATCTTTGTCGTAGTCCATTTTGAATTTTGGGATGCGAATTTGCGCATAGGAACCCGGAATGAAGTTCATATGTTCTCCCTCAGGCAGTTTTACAATAAATTCTTTGATGAATGTTGCTACGTTCCTGTTGGAAATAACCTCGCATTCCCATTCTTTGACATCAAGTGCCGCCTCTGGTACACCTATTGCCATGTCTGATTTTACTTTCACCTGGCATCCGAGTCTCCAGTTATCTTTTATCTGTTTTCTGGTGAAATGGACTGCTTCCGTTGGCAACATTTCCCCTCCTCCGGAGAAAACCTGTACTTTACACTGACCACAACTACCTTTGCCGCCACATGCTGATGAAAGGTGTATGTCTTTATTGACTAATGTTATGAGAAGTGAATTCCCACTTTCAACATGTAATAACTTTTTCCCGTCATTTACATCGATTGCAACTTCTCCTGTCTTTACAAGAAATTTTTTTGCAACAAGAAGGACTGCAACAAGAACTAAAACAATTCCGAGGAATGCTGCCGATGCCACAGCTATATTTCCCCATTGTATATCGCATATCATACCTTTACAATTTTATTCCTAAGAAACTCATGAATGCAATTCCCATAAGTCCCGTGATTATAAATGTTATACCAATTCCCTGCAGAGGTTTGGGTACATTACTGAAATCAAGCCGTTCCCTGATAGCTGCAAGACATACTATTGCGAGCAACCATCCGATACCGGAACCGACTCCATAAACTGTCGCTGTCCATGGATTCCCAAATTCTCTCTGCTGCATAAACAGTACGGCTCCAAGAATTGCACAGTTTACTGCAATAAGCGGAAGAAATATACCTAATGAATTGTATAGGGAAGGGGAGTATTTCTCTATTACCATTTCAAGTATCTGTACTAATGCCGCGATAACTGCTATAAACATTATCAAACCCAGAAATGAGAGATCTGCAGAAGCATATTCCTCTCCAAGCCAACTTAATGCCCCGGGTTTAAGTAAATACTCATCAATGCACCATGTCACAGGAAGTGCTATCATTAGGACAAAAGAGACTGCAACGCCGAGTCCGAATGCTGTCTTTACATTCTTTGAAACTGCAAGATATGAGCACATTCCAAGGAAGTAGGCGAATATCATGTTGTCGATAAATATCGACCGTATAAACAAATTGAGATTTTCCATCAGAAATTCTTTTTAGTTTGTCTGTTCTATTCCTGAATATTTTTATTACCTGAACGATGTACCCATATTATACATCCGACAACTATAAGTGCCATCGGAGGAAGAATCATGAGACCGTTGTTTGAATATCCTGCATCATACCATGATTGAGGCACAACTTGATAACCCATAAGTGTGCCGCTGCCGAACAACTCTCTGAAGAATGATACAATTATAAGAATTACACCATATCCTATGCCACTCCCTATTCCGTCAAGAAATGAATCCCACGGATTATTCGTCATTGCAAATGCTTCCAGGCGTCCCATGATAATACAGTTTGTTATTATCAGACCTATGAATACAGACAGCGCTTTACTTACTTCATAATTGTATGCCTTGAGCACTTGATCTACTATAACAACCAGTGCGGCAACAACAACTAATTGTACGATAATTCGGATGGATGACGGTATGGTTTTACGTATCAAGGATATGATGACATTGGAAAATGCAACTACTGCAGTCACTGAGATTGCCATTACTATTGCCGGTTCCATTTTGGCCGTCACAGCCAATGCTGAACAGATACCCAATATCTGTACAATAACCGGATTGTCCTTTGAAATAGGATTAAGCAATGGGAGAAGTGCTTTATTATTTTTCATCTTGACTGATAATTTATTGCAACACGTTAGTTTTATCTGTTGATTGACTCAGACTCTTAAGATAGTTTGAATAGGGGAGCAGCGAGTCTTTTAACATGCGCTGTACCCCCTGACTTGTTATTGTACCACCGCTTATTGCGTGGACATAGCTGCCCGAAGATGGCTCTTGTCCGTTCTTTACAACTTTTACTCCTTCAAAGTCACCATTGCTGTCAAACACATCTTTGCCTTCAAACTGACTGCTGAATGCAGGCTTCTCTATTTCGGCACCGAGCCCCGGGGTTTCGCCCTGATGTGCGAAATATGCTCCGTAGATTGTATTGCCATCGCTGTTGAATGCAATATATCCCCATATCGGTCCCCATAGACCGGCTCCATATACGGGAAGGATATATTTGTTTCCTGTATCTGTTTTGCATACAAATACCGGCAGAAGTCGTTCGTTGCCGGGCTTTTTTACTTCCTGCTTTACATTTACATCAAAAGCGGAAATATCTGAATCAACTTTCTCTCCGGACTCATTTACAATGAATGATGCTGTGATATGATCATCGTATACCTCTGAAATGCTTTCTCCATCTTGTGGTGTGATAAGAGCAGCTGCCAATATCTGACGTTTTGTATCGTCTGCATAATTCTTTTCCTGCATTGGATGTAGAACCTGGTAGACAACTGACAAGCCCACACCGACAAGTATTACAAGCACAGCAGCGTATATAATGGTATAAATATTACTGTCTTTTTTCATAACTCTTCCTTATTTAGTTATTTCTACCGCACGTTTCATACGTTTCCTGACATTGGCATTGACTACGCACCAGTCGATAAGCGGAGCAAAACAGTTCATCAAAAGCACGGCAAGCATAGCACCTTCAGGATATCCGGTATTGTAGCATCTGATGAGAATTGCAATCACTCCGATCAGAAAACCGTATATATATTTTCCTATATTGGTGCGACAAGCTGTAACCGGATCTGTAGCCATAAATACTATTGCAAACAAGAATCCTCCTAACATAAGTTGTTGAACTGGCTCAAGATTGCTTACAGGATATAGGGGACTCGCAAAATTGTGTGCAAGCACAGACATAAGGAATCCTCCGACAAGTCCAGAACATATTATGCGCCAGCTTGCTATACCACTGATCAGAAGAATTGCAGCTCCTATGAGGATGCATAATGTGGATGTCTCTCCCCATGACCCAGGATATAGACCGAAAAACAGGTCGCTTAGTGATAATGGATCGCCTAAGACTCCCGTAACGGTTGCATCTGTTCCGGTTGAGGAGGCAAGTTGTCCTAAAGGTGTGGCACCGGAATATCCGTCTACTCCTACAGTTTTGTCTAAAGAGACAAAAACGGAGTCTCCACTCATTTTGGCCGGATAACTGAAGAATAAAAATGCTCTGGCTGCCAATGCAACATTCATAAAATTGTAGCCTGTGCCTCCGAATACCTCTTTCACAAATATAACCGAGAATGCAACTGCTATTGCAAGCATCCAGCATGGAGTGTCTACAGGACAAATCATCGGAATAAGTATACCTGATACAAGAAATCCCTCTTGAACCTCATGCCCTCTGATCTGCGCTATTACAAATTCAATGCCGAGTCCTACGATATATGCGGTAAGAATTTGTGGTAAAACCGCAAACAACCCATAGATAAAGCATTCCCAAACACCGGGGTTTAAACCGGTCGCAGCCAGGAAATGCTGATAACCTACATTCCACATACCAAACAAACAGCATGGCATGAGTGAGAGAACCACCATGATCATAACGCGTTTTGAATCGTTGGAGTCGTGGATATGAACTCCGCTCTTTGATGTTTTATTGGGCGTGTACAAAAATGTATAAAAGGCATCAAAAACTGAACTTAAGTTTTCGTATTTCCCGCCTTTTTCAAACAAGGGTTTGATCTTGTTGTCTATTTTGTTTTTTAGTGTACTCATTATAATCGTATTTTTGGCTATAATGTCTCCTTGCGAAGATAGTCGAGACCTTCCCTCACAATTTTCTGTAGTTCCATTTTTGAGGAGTCAACAAATTCCGCAAGCGCAAAATCTTCCGGTGCAACTTCATATATTCCTCGTTGTTCCATCTTTTCGATATTCTTTGCAATAATAGCCTTGAGAAGGTATTCCGGATATATATCCATTGGAAATACTTTGTCGTACTCACCGCTCATTATCATGGCTCTTTCTCCCCCTTTGATTCGCGCGTCGAAGTGGAACGGTTTTGAAAGCCCCCTGAGAAATGCTGGAAACGCATGACTGACACTATATCTCTTAGGATTGATAGATGCCCATCCCATAAATTCGTCATTCTTGTCTCCCTCTTCAATTACTGTGATCTGTCGGTAGGGATAGTGTATGAAGCCTGTATCCCGTTCTACTTTTATACCTGTCAGCACATTCCCGGAAATTATACGGATATCTTTCTTGTCATCAGATAAGGATTGTTTCAGAACTGTTGATACTTTTGCACCGAAGTATGTGTCAACCACGTGTGCATGATCAACTTCTGAACCATTAATGATGATTTTGGCTGTATAGTCGGGATTTCCGGTCTTTATCAGCTTGCCTATGCGGCATGCTGTCAGGGCGTCAAGCATCCATACTGTCTCTCCTTTGTTTACAGGAGAAATTGCTGCCATTTGTGTTCCGGTGTTTCCGGCAGGATGTGGACCTGCAAATTCGTAGACTAAGGCAACTTTAGATGATATACCGCTTCCCGGTCTTATCCCTAAATATACTTTGCCAGTTGTTAATTGAGAAAGAGCTTCTAAACCGGATTCAAGATACTCCTTTAAGGGATTGTCAAGTATATCACCTGCAAGGGGCGCTGAATCAAAAGCTGTAACAAAAATGTTGACCGGTATAGAATTTGTCTGCGGAACAATGTCAAAAGGACGCTGTCTTATCAGTGACAGATAACCGTATTTCGATATTTTTTGAAGAATAGAAAGAGATTCATCAGCTTTTATGCATGTTTGATCCCCTCCTTTTTCAATAGACAGATACTCGATTTTACGTCTTTCTCCACGTTTTATCTCTGTTACCGTACCTCCCACAGGAGCGCAAAGCGTAATTTCAGGATTCTCTTTAGCGTAAAACAGACAATTCCCGGCTAAGACTTTATCACCCTCACGTACGGCAGCTTTCCATGTGTATCCGGGAAAGTCGTCTGGAGTGATTGCAAAAAGCGTGGAATTGTCTTTGATGCATGATTCTATGGTTTTGGACTCTATATTGATATCCAGCCCCTTTTTTATTTTGATCAATCTACCCATGCGTTTAAGATTTGTAGATATAGTTTATAATTAACCGTATAGATAATAGCGTGTTCGCTTGTAACATTGGTTCACTCAAAGATAGATTTTGGAGGAAATTTCTCAAGTTGAAGAAGCATAGCAGACTATACAACTGTTGGGACTTGGATAAATTAACCCGAAGACTCCTTTATGTGAGCTGATTGAATTTAGCAACTACTCTCTAAAATTAAATCAGTGTTAAAAGTATACACACTCTAAAACTGTTTAAATTTAAGTTCCAGCGATTTTGAGAATTCTTCCAATAGATTTTGCAATGTTGAGAAAGTCCTCATGCGGGCTTCACAACAGACGAAATCTGGTAGAATACACCTTAACGATTATTAAAATCAGGGCACTTAAATCACAATATAATACATGTCTTAAATTTAACTGGTTTCTAAGAAACTGTTTAAATTTATTTTTGAGGAATTTTGAGAGTCGTTTTTGAGATGGTTCCTCAAGTTGAGAAGGGAGAAACCTGTCGGTTTTGACCGCCTTGACTTGGCGGAAACAGCCTAAAAGAACCTCAAAATTACCGAAAGAATAATTATATAATTTTTTCGTAATAAATTTAATCAGTTTCTAAGATTGTAAAATTACTAAATATTGAACAACTAACAAAAAAAGCTCCCGCCTAATTTTAGTGGGGTGGTTTTTTTCTTGTCTTTTTACCCCCAGATGTTTCATTTTAACCTTTTATTTAATGATACACGCTACCCATTCGCTACCCCAAGGCTTCAAAAAATCTTCTAAAAAAAGTGTCCTTTAGCTCGAATGTCAGCCTATGGCTGGCCTCAATAGTAAGTGTCATCAAAACCTGCGATAATTTTCGCAGAACATTTGAGAATAAAACACTTATCTTAAAATTATATAACCTGTTTTCGGACCTCAAAATCCTCAAATTTCACGCTCTTTAACATCTGCAAATTACGTTTTGGGATAGTGAGTGATTAACATATTGTAATTCAATAATATCGTTCAAAATAGATTGTAAAATTAATACCCATACAATCGTGGGATAGCAGAATGGATATCAAGAGTGTAATTATTAGTTGTGAATGTTTTTTATGTTTTACAGCACAAAATAATATGATATTCAAATATTATCACTAAATTTGCGACCGCAGACCGCAAAGCAGAAGCCCGGTCGGGTTCAAGCGGCGGGTTGCAGACATAATGGAAAGCGTTTACTTACGCTCTTTCTTGACAATCGGAAATCTCGCAAATTTCAAGTCACTGTCAAGAATGAAGCAAACTATAGATGCATGTGGATATGTATATTCCGCCAACGGCAAGCACGCGAGTGTCGGCTCTTGGTGTTTTTACACATATTCTGCGTGAGGCTTCTGCAAGTTTGCTCGTTCAACAGTGATGGGCTATGCGAGAGCCTCCGATTGTGGAACGAGCAACGGTACGGCTCTCACGCTTTTTCTTTATAAACCAATCGCCAACGAGGTGAGCCCTGCGGCAGACGAAAACATGCAGTCTATTCGCACAATAGATGACATAAAGAACCTCGAATTACAGATAGCACGACATCGTATGTCAGGATGGACTTTTTTGTATAGAGGGCAGTCGGATGCATCGTGGCCTATTCAAACAACACTTCTTAGGAAGTATGGAGCAAGTTGGAATGGTCAGGATACTTGGAACACTTATGTTAATGAATATAAGAGCAAAAAACGTACGACTATTTCTGAAGATATTCTTGCATATAAGCCAATTCGAGAGAATGAAGATTTTTATATGCTTACGATGTTACGTCATTTGGGATTCCCTTGCCACTTAATTGACTGGTCTGCATGTCTAAGAACGTCGGTATTATTTGCATGTTCTGAAAACAACGATAAAGATGGCTCTTTATGGATATTGTCAACCAGACAAAAAATTAACGACTCCCCTATAACATTTTCTCCATTTGAAGTTGATAAACCAGTTATGGTTTGTAAGGAATTTGACTTAACCCCAACAGATAAAAGTATATCGGATTTTCCATTAGGGAGAGTAAAGCGATTTAGGCAGAATGGGTTTATATCAATCATACCTTGCGATTTTTTATCGTATAACTTCGAGACTCTTCTTGATGACACCTACTCACTAAAGAAATTTGTTATCCCTATGTCTTCAAAAAAGGAATTATTCGAGTATTTGAATGGAGTGAGAAACCGTTTTGATTACATTATGGCTAAATAAAACGGATTCAGAACTTCTTTCAATTACTAATTTACTGTAAATACGACAAATATAATCACGACATAAAAATGAAACAATTTATTACATTCCTTGCTCTAATTTTCAGCTATATGCTGTGCGGAGCTCAAGCAACCGCTTTAGTAGTCGACAACCAAACTCCTGGCTGGCTGTCAAGTAAAATCAACTATGGTGAACAGCAGACCGTAGAAAGCCTAACTATAACAGGCTACATAAACGCATCGGACTTGAAATTTATTGGTAGTTTGATGCAAAAGCAGAAGCTTCACCATTCATTGAATCTCTCTGAGGTTTGCATAGTCGGAGAAGCGTCGAATGACGATAATGAAATCTCGTATGACAATATTTTCGGGCTTACAGCAGCAGTTAATGTCAATCTGTTGTCCTTGCCTAAATCAATAATAACGCCTACTCCGAAATCTAATACCAAACCATTTCGCTATCTCTCAGTCGACACATTAATTTATGGTAGCGAAACCTGCCAAATATATAATAATGCTCTTTGGGGATATACATCTGCAGGTGGTAGCGGTGCTAAACATTTAGTTTTAAGAGAAGGCATCACAGCCATAGCTAATTATGCGTGTGAAGCATCTAAAACAATAGAGACTGTGGAGTGCCCTAGTACTATAAAAACCATTGGGAAGGCGGCATTCAAGAATTGTAAACAATTACATTCAATTAATCTACCGAACTCTATTGAAACAATCGATTTTGAAGCTTTAAGTGAGACCACCTTTCTTCCAGACAGCTTATTACTCCCGGAATTGTTGACAAAGTATTATACAACGGCCTTTCCTAAAAAGAATGGTCAAGTTGTCATAATTCCAGAGTCTGTGACACAAATTGACAATACCTACAAAACCTATAATAACACCACGAACATATGGACTACATGGGATTATATTGGAACTTCTAATAACTATACATGGGTCATGAATAGTATGACTCCACCCTCTACGACCTATCATTATGAAGGATTTTTGGAAGGTTCTACTATCTACGTACCAAAAGGTAGCTATTCAGACTATTCTTCTAAAAAGCCTTTTTCACTAGCAAAGATTATTGAGGTTATACCTATTGAGGAAATCTCATTTAACAGTGAATCTCTATGCATGTTTGTTGACGAAAACCTCAGTGCAAAACCAATTATAACCCCGTCAAATGCAACGAATAAAGAGTTGCTATGGACTTCCCTGAATCCAGATGTTGCCACTGTTGATGATAGTGGAAACATTAAGGGTTTGAAATATGGACATACCGTGATAACTGCTACAACATTAGATGGACAAAAGTCTGCGTCATTTAATTTACTTGTTTATGAACATATTACATCTATAAGCTTGCCAACATCATTGAGTCTAAATATATCTGAAAAGAGTCAACTTATCCCGGAAATTTTCCCGATTGGGAAGAATGACGGTAAAGTTTTTTGGATATCATCCGACCAAGATATAGCGACTGTAGACGAAAATGGTTTTGTAAAGGGTATATCTAAGGGTAGCTGCAATATTACTGTCACCACTTCTGACGGAGGGTTTTCTGCTACATGTAAAATTGAAGTAATTCAACCCGTTGAATCAATCACAGTAACCCCCAAATCACTGACAATCCAAGTTGGCGATAATAGCCGTATAGTTGCTAATGTTTTGCCCTCAAATGCCAATGATAAGTCTGTTACTTGGTCATCTTTTGACAATTCGATTGTAAAAGTAAATCCCGATGGCGTGGTTTCCGGCGTAAAACCAGGAGTGACAAAAATAACAGCTACTTCTCATTATAATAATGAAATTTATGATGTATGCGAGGTTATAGTGTTGCAACCAACAACAGGAATTGCGCTTGATAAAACTGATGTTGAAATTACCGAAGATGAGTCCATCCAACTTATAGCCACCGTTCTTCCTGAAAACGCATCAAATAAAAACGTTAATTGGACAAGCTCCGATATAAGCGTTGCAATGGTTTCGCCCGATGGTACAGTATATGCTCTAAAGGCGGGACAAGCAACCATTATGGCTACGACAGTTGACGGCGGATTTGTTGCATTATGTAAAGTAATTGTCAAGGCTAAGACGATTCAAATATCAAATATTGAATTGTTATCAAATTCTGAATCTATTGCCGTGGGTGAAACGCTACAATTAAATGCGATAATCTCACCTGATAATGCTTCAAATAAAACCGTTAATTGGACTTCTACAAATCCCTCGATAGCAAGTGTTAATGCGTCGGGACTTGTTACGGCAATTGCAGAGGGTAAAACACAGATAATAGCAACCACGACCGATGGGAGCAATCTATCCGCCATTTGTGAAATAATTGTTAACAAACAATTTATCTTAGTTTCTCAAATTCAGATAACGCCATCAAGCGCAAGAATTCCAGTAGGTCAACCATTAAATTTGAATGCTATAATTACCCCTAATGATGCAACTAATAAAAGTATTAAGTGGTCATCTACCAATCCTGCTGTAGCTACGGTATCAGAATCGGGGATTGTGTCAGCCATTTCAGAAGGTAATGCTATAGTTATTGCATCTACACAGGATGGATCAAATCTTTCTGCAATGTGTCAAATAGAAGTATATAAGGAGACCATTCTTGTTGAAACCATTAACCTTAATCCGACAAAAGTTGAGGGGGCTGTAAATGACACATTCAAGATAGAGGCAATTGTACTTCCTACAAACGCCACCAATAAGAACTTAACTTGGAAGTCATCTGATGAAAGTATCGTAACCGTAGATAATGGAGTAATAACGTTACACGCTCTAGGAACTGCAATTATTTCCGCCGAAGCTATGGACGGTTCAAATGTAAAATCTGAATGTACCATAATCGTGTCTCATGAGGCCGGTATCGATTCTATAATTGCAGATAAAGAATCGTATGTTAAGGTATTCAATTTGAGTGGCTATTTAGTATATGAAGGCATCTATTCTGAAGCAAAACTGGCTCCGGGTTTCTATATAGTTTTGTGCAATGGAGCAAGTTACAAAACAAAAGTAGACTAATAAAGTCCTACAATTCTACCTTTTAACGCGCACCCTTCGGCACCGCCGTGGGGTGCGCTGCTATGGTTCGCCCGACATGGGCATAATCTAACGGGTGCAAGTCCCGAGCGCGCCCCGATA
>CAQFOZ010000044.1 GCA_948788915.1 uncultured Muribaculaceae bacterium
TACTGTACTTCAGGTTACGCAGCGAGAGCGTAATTGTTATTTTCGCCAATTATAGGTCGACGCTTTTGCGATTATAGAGCATAAACGCCAATGCTCTGCATGCTTACCGGTCGCTTCTACACGCTGTCAAAGCCAGTCAGCCCCGGATAGTTTAGCTCATTTGAGCATAGTGTTATATATAACGGCGGTTATATATTGTTTATTATATAACCGCCGAAATTTTATTTTGTTTGATGTAAATGTTCTTAGAATGTTAAATTCAAACACTTTCTTAGATTATTTCTTCATTTCTTTGGCCCACGAGTCTTTCAATCCAATCGTTTTATTGAATACAGGATGTCCTTCCGTGCTGTCTTTGTCTACAACATAATACCCAAGACGCTGGAACTGATAGTGGTCTCCGGCCTTTATTCTTTCAGCAAGCCATGGCTCTATTTTTGCATTATTCCTGATTTTCAAAGAACCTGGATTGAGCAATTCCCTGAAATCTCCTTCAGATGCTCCCGGATTCTCTACAGAGAACAACCTGTCATAGTCGCGTATTTCCGCTGTTGTGGCTGTTGGAACCGAAACCCAATGGAGAGTACCTTTGACCTTTCGGTCGCTTCCCGGAAGACCGCTTCTTGTTTCAGGGTCATATGTTGCATAGATCTCGACTACCTCTCCTGATTCATCTTTCTTTACTCCTGTACATTTAATTATATATGCACCTTTCAGCCTTACCTCTTTTTCAGTAGACAGGCGGAAGAATTTCTTTGGTGGATTTTCCATGAAATCCTCGCGCTCAATCCATAATTCCCGGCTGAATGGCATTTCATGAGTTCCTTCAGAGGGATTCTCCGGATTATTGTCCATTGACATCATCTCGGTTTTATCCTCTGGATAATTTGTAAGAATAAGTTTTACAGGATTCTGTATTACGCTTACTCGTGTCGCTGTCTTGTTAAGGTCTTCGCGCACAGAGTGCTCAAGGAGCTCTATGTGGTTAAGTGCTTCATATTTTGTGTATCCGATACGGTTAATGAAATCTTTTATTGAAGAAGGAGTATAACCTCTTCTACGGAGTCCTCGGATTGTGGGCATGCGTGGATCGTCCCAGCCGCTTACAAGACCTTCCTTGACAAGCTGCAGGAGTTTTCGTTTGCTCATTACGGTGTACGTCAGGTTGAGCCGGTTAAACTCTATCTGACGCGGACAGTAACTTTCATCAGCAAGCTCTTTAACGAAGTATTCGTAAAGCGGACGGTGCGGTACAAATTCAAGAGTGCAGATAGAATGTGTCACACCCTCGAAATAGTCACTTTGACCGTGTGCGAAATCGTACATTGGATAAACTTTCCATTTGTCACCTGTACGCCAGTGCGGAGTCTTGATTATGCGGTACATAATAGGGTCGCGGAAGTGCATGTTGCCACTCGCCATATCTATTTTGGCGCGAAGTACCATGCTGCCTTCCTCAAATTCTCCGGCATTCATCTTGTTGAAAAGATCTAGATTTTCTTCTATAGGACGATCGCGATACGGACTGTTCTGCCCTGGGGTTGTCGGAGTGCCTTTTTGTGCGGCAATCTGCTCGCTCGTCTGTTCGTCCACATATGCTTTCCCTTCTTTAATCAGGCGCACGGCAAGATCGTACAGCTTTGGAAAATAGTCTGAAGCATAGTATAGACGGTCTCCCCAGTCGTAGCCGAGCCAATGTATATCCTCTTTGATTGCCTCTACATATTCGGTATCCTCTTTTTGGGGATTTGTATCGTCAAATCGCAGGTTGCAAGTTCCTCCGAATTTCTCAGCAGCTCCAAAGTCCATTATAAATGCTTTGGCATGACCTATATGGAGATATCCGTTGGGTTCCGGCGGGAAACGGGTATTCAGCCTTCCACCGTTTTTCCCTGCTTCCAGATCTGCTTTGATCTCTTGTTCAATAAAATTCAGTCCGCCTTCGTTTAGTGCGACTTCGTCTTGTATTTTTTCTTCCATTTCTTTGGGGATGAAATCTAAGAGTGTATTAACTTTAATATTGGTTCAGATAAAGAGAAATTAGCCAAAAAGCTCCTTTATATAAGCCAATAGAATTTAGCAAACACTCTCTAAATTTAAATTCGTGTTAAAAGTAAACACACTCTTAAAAACTGTGTAGTTTATTATGAAAAACTTTTATTTCGTTTTTTTAGACGTTTCGGGTGTCATTTAGGTTCAGATATTTCAGCCATGGCTTAGATACCTTTCTTATCAGTTTATACGGTAAACTAAAGATGCTCCCTAAAGATCTTTCGTAGATAAATTTTACAGTCTCTAAAAATTAAAGTGCAAAGATAACAAAAAAGAGGAATTTCTTATAAGAAATTCCTCTTTTTTGTTAATTCAGATTAAATGTTGCAAAATTTGAATTAGCAATAATTCCATAAGAATCTGCAAATTGCCTGATGATGTTAAGAGTCGACACTCTTGGGGTAGCTTTTATATGCGACGTTTTTTGAATTGAGTTAATGTGGTAATCGTTTGTCATAGGCATTATCTTTTAATGAGGATCCATGCCTATAAAACGTTTTGAAATAGGAAATTATTACATCGTAAGAATAATATCTTTTTGGGCTGCTATGCGGCGCAGATTTATAATAGCATAACGCATACGTCCCAGTGCTGTATTTATGCTTACGTTGGTAGTTTCTGCTATCTCTTTGAAACTTAATCCCTGATAGTATCGCATGATAAGCACTTCTTTCTGTAATGACGGAAGCTCTTCAATAAGATATTTCACATCTTCGCGAATCTGCTCTGAAATAATGGAATCTTCAATTGTCTCTTCACACAATTCTTTGCGGTTCAATACGTCCACATCTTCAAGGTCGGCAGACTGAAGATTTGCTGATTTCTCCTGGCGATAAAAATCGATTATAAGATTATGTGCAATACGTGATATCCATGCAGGGAATTTACCGTTTTCTGTATATCTTCCGTGACGGATTGTCTGAATTGCCTTTACAAAGGTTTCCTGAAATATGTCATTTGCAATATCTTCGTTCTTTATGATACGGAGAATATAGTTGAAGATACGGTCTTGATGTCTGCGCAAAAGAACATCAAAAGCCAGATTGTTGCCTTCGGAATACGCCTTTACCAATTCCTCATCTGAGAAATTATAAATATTTGCCATTGTGTAAGTAGGTTAGTTGGGTAATTGTGTTTCGATAGGCGGACCTGTTTTTGGGGTTAATGTGCAAGTATTTGCTTATGTGTGTTATTTGTTTTTGTTTATTAAATTTATTTACCAAAATCCATCCTATTAGTTTGCAAAGATAATACTCCATTTCTCTATTACCAAGAAAAGGAGTAATATGATGTGTTAAACTATGTTAAACACACAATAATTGAATTATTCTTTTCGGAGTCGAAGCGCAGTCCACCCTGCGGGAGAAACAAGTCGTTGCATTTCTGACAGCCCGTATTTCTCGGCTTCCTGCTCTATCATGTTCACATCATTTTCATAAAAACCACTTAGCAGCATCTCTCCCTTATTATTAAGGGCATCGGCATATTTGTTGATATCCTGAAGAATAATGTTTCTGTTTATGTTTGCAAAAACAAAGTCTGCGGATTCAAGAGAACTGAGACAGTCTGCATCCCCATGAATAACAGTTATGTCCGTATTGTTTAATTTAGTGTGATCTATAGCGTTCAGATAAGCAAACTCATCTATTTCTATAGCTGTTACAATACTTGCGCCACACATTTTTGCAAGTATGGACAGTATACCGGTGCCGGTACCCACATCAATTACACTTTTATTTCCAAGATCAAGGTCAAGGATTAACCGCATCATCTGCGATGTGGTATCATGGTGTCCGGTACCGAATGCCATTTTAGGATCAATTACAATGTCGTAACGGGCATTTGGTACGTCTTTGTGAAAAGTAGAATGAACCACACATTGGTTGCCTATTACTATTGGTTTAAAATAATTTTTCTCCCATTCCGCATTCCAATCTTCTCCTTCAATAAATGTACATTTAATGTCAAATTTTACATCTATGGGAAAATTGGCAAGTGCTTCTGCGGCTGCTTTTTCTGTTTCTGAAGAAGCCTTTATATATGCGGTCAGACCTTCACTGTCAGGTTCAAAGCTTTCAAATCCTGCATCCGCAAGAAAAGCGGCGGCAAGATCTGTTATGTCTTCATTGCATGGAGTGCAATTAATACGCACCGAGTTGTAATCGTTCATGTTTTTAGTTACGAGGTATATATAAGTTTAAAAAAAGCAGTTTTAAGAAATTGTTTAAATTTATTTTCGAGGAATTTTGAGAGTTATTTTTGAGGTGGTTCCGCGAGTTGAGAAGGGAGAAACCTATCGGTTTTGACCGCCGAAACTTGGCGGAAACAGCCAAAAAGAACCTCTAAATTACCGAAAGAACTATTATATAAAGTTTTTCGTAATAAATTTAAACGGTTTCTTAGATTATCAAAATAATTTGCAGCTGGTTCCTCAAACTTATTTATGGAATGATGATATATTATTTGCGACGGAAGAACCTATATATTTTTTTCCCTGTGCCGAATAGGGAAGCGCCCATCAACGCGTAGTCAATATAACTTAGGCCAGATAACAGTTTTTTTGCTAAAATGCCTATGTTTGATCTTTTGGAATCTTTAGATTTACCCAATATGCTTCGGTGTCTCAGATGGTTAATATCCTGAAGAATCTTGGTTTTGCAAAATTCTTTTCGTAAAGCAAGCACTGCACGCTGATAGCGTAGCTCTTCCATGGAATAACCTTTGAATTGTTGAGTGTCTTCAACATTAACAGAGTCGCCCTCCGTTATAATAATCTCTTTGTTCTCCATAGCTACTGTTTTTCAATGAATAAACTGGTTATTAACCTGGATACCGGATTTATAAAAATTATAGTGCGCAGAAAGTACAGAATAATAATCAACACGCAGACTATTCCTCCTACACTTAAGTAGGCCAATCCGGGAAGCATAAAGGTTTTGAATAATTCAACAAGAGCGAAAGCAAGCATCAGCAGCACAACAATTCCAAGCAAAAGGCATACGGCTCCGATTATAAGAGCCGACATAAGAATGGTCAGTTTTTCAGCTAATGTAAGCTTCGCGTATTCAATTTCGAGTTTTAGCCAGGTTTTGCCCTGAGAGAATATCTCTGTTATCTGTGTGTTGAGGCTTTCATTCATAATTCTTTATATGTGCAGAAACAATAGTTACAAATCAGACAAACCAATCCCCTAAAAAGGATTGGTTTGTCTGAAATTTATATTTATTCCTGAGTGCCGGCAAGCTCTGCTACAAGAGCGTCTACTTCCGATTCGCTGATTTTAATACCCTTTTTCTTAAGAATTTTGCAAATTCTTGCGCGAACATCCTCGCCTTTTTCTGGGGCGAAGAGTAAGGCCGAGCCTAATCCTACTATGGCACCGCCCAAAAAGGCAGAAATTAATGTCAGAGCTTTCATGTCTGGTATATTCTTATTTAATTATTAAATATTGTTTTCAATTTGTTCTTCTATCTCGTCCACAAGTTCCTCCATCTTGTCCTTTTTGAGGACAATCCCTTTTTCTTTAAGGATCCGGGCAATTTTAGAACGAGTTTTTTCACCTTTCTCAGGTGCAATAAGTAGACCTACAGCAGCACCTGCGACAGCACCTCCGATAACTGATAAAATAATGTGTAATGGTTTCATAACTTTATATTTAATTTATAAAATGCAAATATTGAGTTTCAGATTTACGTTCTGTTCTCTAATTACTATAACAACAGATTCTTGTTTTAGTTCTGAGCCATGGGTGATAATCCACAAGCAGAAGCATATGCCATTACTCCATAAGATGACAGTTCAACAGTCTCGAAGTCTCCGTTTGACTTGATCATTTTAACATGATTGTCATCAATGAATGTCATAAATGGTACCGGTTCATTGTTGTTATCAATCACAGCCCAGGTATTTGTTTCCTCAAAAAATTCCAGACGGGTCTTTTCTCCTGTTGTCTCTAAAGTTATAGTGTAACCTTTTCCGTCGCAATCAATCAGATAGCGTCCGTGTTCGGTGTCAATGCACTTTGTGGAGGCAGACAGTGGATTCTTCCCGCTCCAGAACTCTATTGAATTTATTACCAGCAGGTCACATACTGATGTTACTTCGTAAACAGGAATAATCCAGAATGCGAAGAACACAAGTTCATTTACAAATTTGTTTCCGACTTGCCGGTTCCAGGACAGAACGCGGTTAGTCATTTGAAAAGATCCGATGCAAGATGAAAATGTCATTGACGCACCGGCCAGAAGAATGGCGGCAACTGCTATTTTAGTCTTTTTCATATGGCAAGTAGTGCTATACAATTCTGTTTAATATAATCGTTAACCTCAAATTTACTATTGAATTTCATTTAAACTGTTTCCCGATTGTTTAAAATGAATTAATGAATATAGTTTTCATTAAACATTACGAATTTAATAAAATTTTTAAGAAGGAACAAATATTTGAAATTTGTTCTAATTTTAGAAATATTTTCGTACATACCAGTCAAACAAAATGAATAAATATACAAAATATAATATTGCTTTTGATGTGGGAGATTTGAATATATGTAAGGATTCGATAAACATAAAAGAAGGAGCAGAGAAGTTATGGATGAATACTTTTCATGATTCGGAAGAGTATGTGAAATTAATTTTTAATACATTTTATAATGACGGATTAGTAGAATGCGCGGTACGGGATAATAAAATAGTGTCTTCATTACTTGGCATACCATTCAAGTTCAGATATAATAAGAATAGAGATTGTATCACCCGACAACATCCATCCTACAAGGATTATATGTCATGGGTGGAACTAAGGGGATTATATTTATGTGGGCTTGCAACAGATCCGGAATACAGAGGATTGGGATTGATGAGCGGATTAATTAATGAAGTATTGGAAAGAGCGGTTGCATCCGGATATGATTTAGTTTTTTTAATACCGGCCAATTCTGATTTGAGGCAGTATTATCGAAAATTTGGCTTTGAAGATGCATTTCCTAAATGGACGGGAGTTATTGAACCTGAAAAAATAGCTAAAAATGGCTGTGGCGTGAGAATTGAATATTTTAATACTCTCGATTCGTTATTAGAAAATATTAAAATCTCAGAAAAAGATGGATTGACGCAGTTTTGCAAAGAGTTTGACGGACTGGAGAGAGAGTCACTAAGTAAAGGCTCATTTTATATTACGAGATCTGAAAAAGAGTTATTCGTGGCCATTCGTGAGTGCTTTGTTAGCGGAGGTAGGATTTACATCGCAAGAGGGGAAGGCAATGAATTGGAAGGGATGGCTTTTGTATACAAAAAAGACAATGGAGTGAAGGTGTATAAAATTTCTTCAAAGGATAATTGTGTCAAGACTGATTTGTTGAAAAGAATCTCTGGGGATTTCTCAGAAAACAGGATAGAACTGCTGGATAAATATGCTTGTGAGGCAGGGGAAGGTTGTGTCTGTTACGCAGGGATGCTAAAAATAGTCGGAAATGATCTTACGGAAGAAGTTGCGGATAAAATTAGAAAGGCCGATATCTCTTTAATGCTGGATTAAAAGAATTATAGGATTTTTATGATTATGCATATGTGGCTGTGCTTCAATAGTTTGTTGTTTGCTATTGTTAATTTAAAGGCTCTGAGATTCTAATGTAAATCATTGGATGCACAAATAGTCATGAATATACAATTGTCAACAAATAAGTGTGAATTTGTAAATACGAGCATTCCGAGCTAAAGATAGGAGAGCAGCTTCTAAAAATAAGAATTGGTCAAATTGGCGCATTGCGCACGATGCGGAACATCCGTTTCTCCCAACACAGGCGAGACGGATATTTGTTTTGTAAATTCACAAACACAAACATATCCTAATTGTGTAAATGCAAACTTCAATTGCAAAATTTGAATTTTCAATCTCAGATGTCAGCATGTGGTTTATAAATGTAAATTTAACTATGTAATCAGATTGCAATTCTTAATAAGATAGGTTAACAGTCATTAACATATTGTGCATATATCTGAATATTAGAATAATATAGTAAAATAATAGAGTAGTGCTATATTGTTGTGACTACAGTTTGGGTCATGTTATCGCTTTGTCTCGTGCGATGACTTCAAGTCTTTGGTAGGTAGTGTATAAGTTGCGTAACTTAAAGAGAGTTAGAGTGTATTGATTTGTAATTTTAAATTGTAAATTAAATTTGTAATTTTGCAAATCGGAATGCATTTATAATCTTTTTACAAAAATAAATTTGCAGTTTGCGAATAAATAATTACATTTGCACTTGCAATTAATAAATTGAAATTTGACCTATGAAAGAGGAAAATGTCGCTATTCGTCTAAAAGACTTCATTGAGGAGATGGGGTTGACAAACTCTCAGTTTGCTGACCAGTGTGGTATTCCGCGTCCCAGTTTGTCGCAGATACTAACGGGGCGTAACAAGAAGATAAGCGATGTGATAGTAGGTCAGATACACCATGCGTTTCCTAACTTGTCTGTGCTATGGCTGTTATTTGGGGAGGGTTCAATGGTTGTGCAAGAAGATAAGGAAGACGAGATGGATGAGGATTTGCCTAATTTATTCTCTGAGTCGGGAAAATTCTCTACACCGGGTAAGGTACAGAATAAATATTCAAATCTCAACGCCTTAAATGATACTGTAAACAGGCATAAAGCTACTGTAAATAATGTAGATAGCTCTGATTTTAAAGTGCTGGATTTACAAAACAAAATAGAACAAATGCGTAAAAATCCGAGGAAGGTGGTTCAAATAACAGTTTATTATGACGATTCTACTTTTGAAACCTTTAGTCCGGATTAAACAATTGTTTTAACACGCGATAACTTGTTTTGTATGTCTGTTATTTTGATGAGAT
The DNA here is from genome assembly GCA_948788915.1 of uncultured Muribaculaceae bacterium. Taxonomy (GTDB): domain Bacteria; phylum Bacteroidota; class Bacteroidia; order Bacteroidales; family Muribaculaceae; genus Lepagella. Next base: position 8,908 of record CAQFOZ010000044.1, read on the forward strand.
GTATGCCGTTTGGATAAATCTATTATTTTGGTGGTATATATGCTAGTTGGATATAGCTGTTGATTTTTTTTATTATCTTACCTCAAAAGTTTTATAAGTAATATGTACGACTCTTCCACAGTCTGTTAAATAGCCCGGAAAAAAGCGAGGGAAACCATCCTTTTCAAGGTCTCTGGTGCACCTCCCGAACCATCTTTTGATTGAGGGGTATAAAGTAAAAAGAAGGCTTGAACACCGGAAATTCAACGTTCAAGCCATATTTTATTACCCTATCCGAGTTTTATCGGACAGTCAATATTATATTTACCAATATTATTACATTTTACTACTGTGGGACTGTGTGTCGATGTGTATCTATTTGTTCTTTAATTTAAGAGACTCAAGGTAAGCATTCATTTTTGCTTCAGAAGGGTTGTTCCCAGGTTTCCAGAATTCTGTGTTTTCAATTTCAGATGGTAAATATTGTTGAGTCACGTAATTGCCTTCATAGTCATGCGCATATTTATAGCCTTTGTTGTACCCGAGATCTGCCATAAGCTTTGTGGGGGCGTTTCTAAGATGAAGCGGTACCGGGAGGTTTCCGGTCTGCTCAACTGCTTTCAATGCATTGTTGATTGCCATGTATGCCGTGTTGCTTTTGGGTGAATTAGCAAGATAAATAGCGCATTCAGAGAGTATAATTCTCCCTTCCGGCCATCCTATTTTGTTTAATACATCAAATGTGGCATTAGCAAGCAGAATTGCATTAGGATTAGCAAGACCGATATCTTCCGCCGCCAGAATAACGAGTCTCCGGGCTATAAATGCAGGATCCTCTCCACCGGCAACCATCCTTGCAAGCCAATATACAGCTGCTTGAGGATCACTGCCTCTAATGGATTTTATGAAGGCAGAGATTATATCATAGTGCATTTCTCCATTGCGGTCGTAAGCCGCAGGATTTTGTTGCAGGCTACGTGTTACGATCTCATCTGAAATTTCAATTTCTTGATTTTCCGGAGAGGATTGTTCTATCAGATCGAGAATATTAAGCAGTTTGCGTGCATCTCCGCCAGTGAAACGGAAAAGCGCATCTTTGGATTTTATATTGAACGTGCGTTCCTTGAGAACGGTGTCATTCTCAAGCGCGCGTTTTAGAAGATCTTCCAGATCATCCTTGTCAAGAGGGTTGAGCGTATATACCTGTGCTCGGGATAACAGAGGACGTATTACCTCGAAAGATGGGTTTTCTGTCGTTGCTCCTATCAGGGTGACAGTCCCTTTCTCTACAGCACCTAAAAGTGAGTCCTGCTGAGATTTGTTGAATCTGTGTATTTCATCAATGAAGAGGATAGGACGCCCCTTTGTAAACATGCTTCGCGCATCTGCCTCGCATCGTTGAATTACATCACGAACCTCTTTTACCCCGGATGTTACTGCGCTGAGTGTATAGAAGGGAGATTCAGTCGTAGTAGCTACAATCCGCGCCAATGTGGTTTTTCCGACACCGGGTGGTCCCCAAAGAATAAAGGAGTTTACCTTGCCGGTTTCGATCATCTTTCTGATGATTCCATTTTCTCCGACAAGGTGTTTCTGACCTATATAATCATTCAGAGATGTGGGTCTCAGTCTTTCAGCGAGAGGGGCTCGGGTCATATGATTTTGTATATAAAATGTATATTAATACTTGAAATATACTCTTTCTAAGAAAGAACGATTATAAAAATTTTTTCGTAATAAATTTAAGCAGTTTCTAAAATATCGATAAGATTTTTCTTGTTGATCTCACTTAAATTATTTACAACTATATTGCAGAATGGTTCAATTTCTTTGGCAGGCCATGTCCCAGCGACACCTATTACATATGCTCCTGAGTTTTTACCGGCGTTAACCCCTTGCATTGAGTCTTCAATTACCACGCAGTTTTTAATATCTGCGTTTACAAGAGAAGCAGCAAGCAGGTATCCCTCGGGATCAGGTTTTGATTTGGTTATTCTATTGGCCGTTATTATTTCCGTAAACATTCCCATTAATTCCGGCACCTCTTCTTTAAGGTGTTCCATTTTTTTGTCATCACTGCTTGTTACAAGTACACGGGGAATATTCATCTCACACAACCATTCGACAAATTCCTTGGCTCCAGGAAGCCAACGGTATGTCATTCTGCTTTCCAGATCATGAAGCATGTCTCTTATCTCGTCATATTTATCGGGATTCGGGAAATGTTTTAATATGTTCACCAAAGTCATGCCCTTGATTTTGCTCGTAAAGTCGGGTACACCGGATTTATATTTGTTGTTAATGGTTGCCCATATTTTAGAGTATTCGGTTTCACTGTCTATTAGAACACCGTCAAGATCAAAAAGGAAAGCAATGGGCTTTGTTATGGAATAGTCGGCCATAAAATTAAGTTTCTAAAAGAGTTAAGTCAAAAATACTTAAGTTTATAAATTTTAATATTAGATATATTTGTCTGATGATTTCTTAACAACTTCTTATAATCTGTTAGTATGCAAAATTAGTCAAATTTGTTAAATAATTAGTAAATTTGCCTGTAATATGATACAAGATATAAATCTGAGGGTAACTCCGAAAGAGGCTGCGGAACGATCTGAACTTGCACGGCTCGTCACAAACGCTTTGAGGCAAAATGAAGTACAGGTCAATGATTTCAGGATTGTGAAGCGATCTGTCGATGCCCGGAAAAAAGATATAAAGATTAATCTGACAGTAAGGGTAGCAACCGGAGAAGATGTGGCGGTTGATGCTCCGTTTGTTCCTGTTGATTTTATGCCTGTGAAAGGGAATGCCCCTGTGGTTGTGATAGTAGGGGCGGGTCCTGCAGGCCTCTTTGCCGCATTAAAAGCTATTATGCTTGGCTGGAAGCCAGTGGTTATAGAGCGTGGCGCAGATGTTGATCAAAGACGAGTGGATATTGCAAATATCAGCAGGGAGGGGAAGATAAATCCCAAGTCCAATTATTGTTTCGGAGAGGGTGGAGCCGGGGCTTACAGCGATGGCAAACTATATACCCGCAGTAAGAAACGAGGCAATAATGAAGAAGTTTTGCGGCTTCTTGTCCAGCATGGCGCGAGTCCGGACATAATGATAGATGCCCATCCGCATATAGGGAGTGACAAGTTGCCTGTTGTGATAAAGAATATTCGTTGTACCATTCTGGAGAATGGAGGTGAGGTTCATTTTTGTACAACAGCGGAGGCTCTCCTTATTGATAGTGGAGAAGTGCATGGTGTGCGTACAGATAAAGGTGAGTATACAGGAGATGCAGTAATTCTTGCTATCGGCCATTCTGCGCACGACACATTCCGAAATCTGCATACCGATGGTGTCCGTATGGAACCCAAGGGTATTGCGATGGGAGTGAGGCTTGAGCATCCGCAGAAACTAATAGACAGGATTCAATATCACTCAGCTGACGGCAGAGGAAAATACCTGCCGGCGGCTGAATATAATTTTGTCTCCCAGGTTGAAGGAAGAGGGGTGTATTCATTCTGTATGTGTCCCGGAGGAGTTATCGTCCCGGCCGGCAGTGGTGAAGGTGAACTTGTCGTAAATGGCATGTCAGCTTCAGCAAGAGCCGGGAGATGGTCAAATTCCGGGATGGTTGTTGAGATAAGGCCTGGAGATTTTGAAGAATTTGCAAAATATGGGGAACTTGAGATGCTGGAACTGCAGGAGAGTCTTGAACGTTTGTTTTTCCAGGAGGCAGGAAATGGAATAAACGCACCTGCTCAGCGGATGCTTGATTTTACCAATCACAAGTTGTCTTCAACACTTCCCTCCACTTCATATGCACCCGGTATTCATTCTGCCGATTTCCATAAATTGTTTCCTTATAAAATAGCCAATAGGCTTAAGCTTGGTTTCGAAGAATTCGGACGTAAGGCAAAAGGATTCCTGACGAATGAAGCTATTCTTGTAGGGCTTGAATCCAGAACGTCATCACCGGTACGTTTCCCTCGAGACAAGGACAGAATGGAGCATGTCGGGATAAAACGTCTGTATCCGGTAGGGGAAGGAGCCGGATATGCCGGAGGCATCGTCTCGGCTGCTGTGGATGGAATAAAAGGTATGGAGGCTGTTGTAAATAACATAAATGTATAAATATAGAAAATGGCAACAATAATAAACATTGAGACATCAGGAAAAACATGTTCTGTAGCGTTGACTCGCGATGGTGTGCTTGAATTTGATTTGGATGACTCAACCGGTATGAAGCATGCTGAAAAACTTGCGCCATATGTAGAGCGAGTTCTTGACGAAGCAAAACGCAAGGAGTGGAAAATAGATGCCGTAGCGGTCAGTATCGGCCCCGGATCATATACAGGGCTCAGGATTGGTTTGTCTTTGGCTAAGGGACTTGCGTTCAGCATGGGGGTGCCTTTGATAGGGGTTTCAACTTTAAAGATTCTTGCTGTGAAGGCGATGTTCCGCAATCTTAATTTTACAGGAGAAGAGGTTCTTGTCCCGATGATTGATGCCAGAAGAATGGAGGTTTTTACAGGAGCATATAATTTCGCTTTGGATTCTCTTCGTGCTCCGGGAGCTATGATATTGGATAACGAATCATATCGTGAATTGCTGAAAGACAAACATCTATGGTTTATAGGAGATGGAGCGGAGAAAGCCAAGGATGTTATAAAATCCGATAACGCACATTGGATGGATGGGCTGGTTCCGATGGCCAAGGATATGATGGCTTTGTCCGAAAAAGCTTTCAGAGAAGGCGACTTTCTTGATGTCGCCTATTCTACTCCTGAGTATCTTAAGGAGTATCAGACAACAACCCCAAAAAACAATCCCGTAAAAGGGAATTGAAATGTTAGAAACAGTTTCTAAGAGATTGTTTAAAATTTATTTTCGAGGAATTATGAGAGTTATTTTTGAGGTAGTTCCGCGAGTTGAGAAGGGAGAAACCTATCGGTTTTGACCGCTGAAACTTGGCGGAAACAGCCAGAAAGAACCTCAAAATTACCGAAAGAACGATTATATAAATTTTTCGTAATAAATTTAAACACTCTCTTAAAGTTGTCGGAACAGGTAGAATTTATTATTTTTACGCTAACAAAGAAAAAAGGAGAAATGATTCCGTATAATACAGAAATGAAAAAGATCGTGCTTCCTGAATTCGGTCGTAATGTACAAGGAATGGTAGATTATTGTATGAGTCTGGAGACCAAGGAGCAACGAACCGAATGTGCACATTCAATCGCAAAAATAATGTCAAGCATGTTTCCGGATCTTGTGGGTGCCAACAATGACAATACGAAGATATGGGACATTATCAATATAATATCCGGATTTAAACTTGATGTTGATTTTCCATGTGAGGTGATTACCGAGGAAAAGTTGAACCCGCGTCCAGATAAGATCCCATACACCTCCTCTGCCATGCGCTATCGTCATTATGGAAAGAATATAGAGAAGATGATAGAAACCGTTGCGAATATGGAGGAGAGCGAAGAAAAGGATCTTATAATATCCATGATCGCACACCACATGAAGAAGCTTCAGCTTATACACAATAAAGAGGGTGTAGATGATGCGAAGATTCTACGGGATCTTAAAGAGTATTCTGGTGGCAGGATAGATCTTGACCCGCATACTTATCTTTTGCATGAATTTAAGGATGCCTCACAACAGTCTTCATCCAAAAACCGGGAAAAGAGAAAGTAAGCAGTTTCTTAGACTGATATTATTGTATTTGGTGCCATGATAAACCGAAGGATATGAGTAGTTTTATAGTAGAGGGCGGTCATCGGCTGGAGGGGGAGATAAGACCCAAGGGAGCCAAAAACGAAGCGTTGGAGGTAATATGTGCCACTTTGCTGACTGACCAGAAAGTAGTGATTTCCAATCTGCCAAGGATTTCAGATGTTATGAATCTTATAAACCTTCTTTCCGAGATGGGAGTCAAGGTAAGATATATTTCAGATTCAGAGTGTGAATTTCAGGCGGATTCAGTGGATATTGATTATATCCATACCGAGTCATACCGGAAGAAAGCCGGTAGTCTTCGTGGCTCGGTAATGGTGCTTGGTCCACTACTTGCAAGATTTGGTCAGGCAGTGTTGCCTCAGCCTGGTGGAGACCGGATTGGCAGACGTCGTCTTGACACTCATTTTATAGGTTTGGGTAAATTAGGGGCTAAATTCAATTTCTGCTCTGACGAGCATTTATTCAGTATTGTGGCTTCTGGAGATGGACTTCATGGAAGCTATATGCTTCTTGATGAAGCCTCTATTACCGGTACTGCAAATATTATAATGGCAGCGGTTCTTGCAAAGGGGAACACTACTATATATAATGCCGCATGTGAACCATATATCCAGCAGCTATGTCGCATGCTTGTACGCATGGGTGCAAAAATTGATGGGATAGGATCAAACTTATTGAAAATTGAAGGTGTTGAGAGATTGGGAGGTACGGAACATCGTCTTCTGCCGGATATGATCGAGGTAGGCAGTTTTATAGGCATGGCGGCCATGACCGGATCCAATCTTCTTTTAAAGGATGTAGGTGTCAGTGAACTTGGGTTGATGCCTGACGCCTTTGAAAGAATAGGAATCCATCTTGAGATAGAGGGAGATGACATTAGAATAAACCAGAAAGAGATCTATTCCATAGATAATTTTATAGATGGCTCGACCATGACTATTGCGGATGCTCCGTGGCCGGGCTTGTCTCCGGATCTTTTAAGTATTTTTCTGGTTGTCTGTACTCAGGCAAACGGCAGCGTGCTGATACATCAGAAGATGTTTGAGAGTCGTTTGTTTTTTGTGGATAAGTTGCTTGACATGGGAGCCAGAATAATTCTGTGTGATCCGCATCGGGCGGTTGTTATAGGTTCCGGTAAATTCAATAGCCTTCGTGCTACAGAGATGACATCGCCCGACATACGTGCCGGTATCGCAATGCTTATCGCAGCTATGGGAGCGAAAGGTACAAGTAAGATTCAGAATATAGGTCAGATAGACCGTGGATATGAAAATATTGATTTGCGTCTAAATAAATTGGGTGCCAAAATCATAAGAATTGATGATTAAAAAAGAGGATTTAAGCGAAATAGGTAGATTCCAGAAAACACATGCCTTGCGTGGGGAATTGAATGCTATTCTTGATATTGATGGGGCGTATGTTGAGGATGGGAATCCGCTCATTGTTGAAATGGATGGTATTCCGGTGCCGTTTTATGCGGAGTCCATACGTTCCAAAGGAGTTACGAGTTTCCTGATAAAATTGAAAGATGTTGACAACATAGATGATGCGTCAGAAATGGTCAACAAAGAAATCTATGCGCTCAAAGAGGAGTTATCGGATTATATAGACGAAAATATGATGTTGCAGCAGGATCTGATAGGGTATGAGGTTTCAGACGAGAAATATGGTATACTCGGCAAACTGTTACATATTGAGGATTCGACTCAGAATGAACTTCTGGTAGTTGGTACAGAATCCGGAGAAGATCTGTATATTCCGCTTGTTGATGATTTTATTCTTGGTATTGATCAGGAAAATGGAATTATTCATACATCCGTACCAAAAGATATATTGGAGTTGAATCAAACGAAAGAGTAAATAAATCCTGTTTCTTAATAATAGTAACAGCAAGATGAAAAATAATTAATATAATGGGAGACTTGATGAAATATGATGAAGATGAGGCTGTGAAATTTATTCGGTCTTATATACCTGAAAATATAAGTCGTAAATATGATGACGACGAGATATTGTTTGTTATTGATATAATCTGGGACTGGTATGAAAAAAACGGCTATCTTGAAATAAATTTAGACGTTACAGATGAAGAAGAACTCGATATTTCAGGATTGCAGAAATATGTCCGCAGGGAAATAGCGAAAGATAAAGAGATTATGATGGATCCGAATGATGTGGATTCTATTGTAGAAGGGGAATTGAAATATGAGGAAAGTATTGAAGATGTGTTTTAAGGGATTGGTATTGTCGCTGTCGCTTCTGTTGCCGTCATCTCTTTATGCTCAGAATAATTCAGGGCGAGATGATACGCTTGATGATTTATCCTTTACAGAAATGTTGAATTCAGTCAGGCTTGATAATAAGAGTGCGGATCTGATTCGTAGATTTCAGGAGAAGGAGGGGCGTACCCGTCTTCATAATCGAGAATATAATTCTAAAAATTTATCAATGGTCGAGACTTATAGAAACAAAGAGGTTCTTGTTGTGACCATTGCAGCATCGAAGCTTTTTGAACCAAACAGTACATCTCTTAGTAGTGAGGCTTCAATGATGCTTGCTCCGCTTAAAAGATACCTGAAAGAGCCCGATATGTACAGGGTTTTGCTTGTGATGCATACAGACAACACCGGTTCCGAAAAATATAGGGAAAAGATTACGGAAGAGCGTTCGACAGCACTGTTCGACTGGTTTGTGAATGAAGGATGCGACACCCGTTACCTG
>CAQFOZ010000045.1 GCA_948788915.1 uncultured Muribaculaceae bacterium
GATGAAAAGAATTTCAAATATCCTCTTAAATTATAATTCGTGTTAAATTCAAACATTCTCTAAGTAGTTGAGATAAATTAATGAACATATAAAACGAAGATATTTTTGAGTCGATTTTGGCGCGGAGCGAAGGAGCATATACTCATATGCGACTGAACGACAAGCCGAAAGTAACCAAAAAGATCGAGTTTTATAGTTCAAGATTAAAACAATACATATATCGTTTAATTTTTCTCAACTACTTACTTAATACGCAAAATTAACAAAAAAAGTTCTTTTAACAACTTTTAAAGAATTGCGAATCATGTGTCAGAGGCTTGGAAAGGAGGCTTGCCATCAAGCCTGTAGGGAACGTATGAGCCATGAGTAGAGTTAAATTTTATAAATTTAAACTATTCAGGAAGTATATGATTCGGTTTTGAGGGGATTTTTTCGTATTTTTGCAAAATAAAGACTTCTAAAAATGGGCAAAATCATAGCTATAGCCAATCAGAAAGGTGGTGTCGGAAAGACAACAACAGCGTTTAACCTGGGAGCGTGTCTTGCTTTGGCAAAGAAAAAAGTGCTTCTTGTGGATGCTGATCCGCAGGCCAATGCCACTTCCGGAATAGGTATGCAGCTTGAAGATTCCGATCTTTCCATTTATGAGTGTCTGGTGGATGGACGGGCCGCTTCCGAGGCGGTAATGCACTCCTCGATAGACAATCTGGATATAATCTGTTCACGGATAGATCTTGTGGGAGCGGAGGTGGAGCTGATGAACAGACGGGAGAGAGAGCGCGTGTTGCAGCGTGTGTTGGCGGAAGTGCGGGATAATTATGATTTCATATTGATTGACTGCTCGCCGTCTCTGGGTGTGATCACTGTGAATGCCCTTACGGCCGCCGATTCCGTGCTTATCCCGGTTCAGGCCGAATATTTTGCGCTTGAAGGGATCTCGCAGTTGCTTAATACCGTCAGGATAATCAAGAGCCGTCTGAGTCCGACTCTGGAGATTGAGGGCTTTCTGCTCACGATGTACGATGCGCGCCTGAAACTTGCAAACCGTATTTATGAAGAGCTTCAGGGGCATTTCGGGAAAATGGTGTTTGATACGGTCATCCCGCGAAACATACGCCTTTCGGAGTCTCCGAGTCATGGCTTGCCGGCGATCCTTTATGATCCCGATTCGCGTGGGGCGATAGCATATGTGGAGCTGGCAAAAGAGCTGATTCGCCGTAACAAGACACCAAAAACAAAAACCGTATAATAGACAGTATGGCATTAAAAAGAAATGCATTGGGAAGGGGACTTGATTCCTTGATATCAATGGGTGATATCCGCACGGACGGTTCATCCGCGATCTCTGAAATAGAGATCAGCAGGATTGTACCCAACCCGGATCAGCCCAGACGCACATTCGACGAAGATACACTTGAGGAGCTTGCTTCCTCCATCAGGGAACTCGGGGTTGTACAGCCGCTCACACTCCGGTTGGGAGAGGACGGAGATTACCAGATAATAGCCGGAGAACGGCGTTGGCGCGCCGCCCGCAAGGCCGGCCTGTTTACGGTTCCCGCTTATGTGCGCACTGTTTCCGACACGGAAATGACAGAGATGGCGCTGATTGAGAATATACAGCGTGAGGATCTGAATTCCATTGAGGTCGCTTTGGGCTTTAAAAAACTTATAGACACATATCATCTCACTCAGGAACGCCTTTCGGAGCGTCTTGGAAAAAAACGTGCCACAATTGCAAACCATCTGCGGCTGTTGCGCCTCCCGGCTGAGATTCAGCTCGGTTTGCGTGACCGTAAACTTGATATGGGTCATGCGCGTGCGATTCTGGCGATAGATGATCCCAAACTGCAGCTGAAGATATACCAGCGAATTCTTAAGGAGGGGCTTTCCGTGCGTGCGGTAGAAGAACTCGGACGCAAGCTCTCCGGAGAACAGGGCGATTCAAATGTGAGACAAAATAAAGAGAAGTCTTCCGAGATAGCGGCTCTTGAGAAGGATTTTACAGATCTGTTCACTATGCCCGTCACAGTGAAACGCACGTCAAACGGCAAGGGTTCGGTAACTTTGAAATTTGAATCGGAAGAGCAGTTCCGTAAACTTGTCGAGACATTCAGGAGATTGCAGAGTTAGGAATGTGCGGTTTTAAAGGGAAACATATATTCGGCGGGAGAGACGAATGTGACAAAAACGCATTGCCCATGAGTGAGCGGTGTCTTTTGCTTGCGTTGTGCGTCCTTCTGGTTTTCCCTTTCGGGTTGCTCACCCCTTCGGTGCATGCTTCGGGTGTGTCTGAAACACCGGTTTTCTCTGTCGTGTCGGGAGAGGAGCCGGAAGATTTTGAGCCGTTGTTGAATGCGGACAAGGGATTGCCGCCGGACTCTACGGTTAATCTTGATGCGGAGCTCGTGTTGCCGATGCCTGAGAATGTGAACGATTCTCTTCCTCCCACGGAAGTGAGGGCAAACGATTATCCTTATGGACTTGACGGGAAGAAGATATTCAATCCGTCGCCGACACGGGCGGTGTGGCTGGCCGCGCTTTTCCCCGGTCTGGGTCAGATATACAATCGCCGTTATTGGAAATTGCCGATAGTTGTGGGCGGCTTTATGGGGCTGGCCTACGCGACAAACTGGAACAATGGCCAGTATCAGGATTATGTGCAGGGGTATAGGGATCTGACCGACAGCGATCCAGGCACCAACAGCTACATGGATTTCTTTCCTCCTACGGTAGATGAAAGCCAGCTTGACAAATCGTGGCTGACGCGCACGTTCAGGAGCAAGAGAGATTACTTCCGGCGCAACCGCGACTTGTGTATAATATGTGTGGTTGGCCTTTATCTCCTTTGTATTGTAGACGCATACATAGATGCTTCAATGGCACATTTTGACATATCCCCAAATTTGTCGATTGACTGGAGTCCTGCCGTGATGATGCAGCGAAACACCGGGAAGCCGGCTTTCGGCCTGAACTGGGCTTTGAATTTTTAACCTGTTTCCCTCCAATGATAAGTAAGTATTTAAATTTAATTTATACTAAATGCGAGTTTATTTTTGAGGCGATTATGGTGCGGAGGGAAGGAGCATATGTTTATATGCGACTGAGTGACAATCCGTAAGCGGACAAAAAGAAACCGCAGTGAGTATAAAAGATTAAAAAAACTTACTATCGTTTAAATTTGAATACTTACTTATAAAACCTGATTATTATGAAACATCCGATATCGATAATTTTTTTTGCGTCAGCCGTGTTTTGTTCCATAAATATTTACGGACAGCAGAAAAGCAGTGTGCTTGATGTGAAATCTAGTCTGACAGACAGCAATGTGGTGTATCCGGAAACTTATGAAGCCAACACCCACAAGCTGATGGAGGGCTGGTACATGAAGAATTACATGGCGCATGACGACAGATATGACAGGTTGGGTGATACCAACCCTTCGGATGGAGTGGTGAAGGAGAGACTGGCTAAACTGCCAACCGTGATAGAGATGCCCTTCAATTCGGTGGTGCGAAATTATATTGACCGTTATACACAGCGGGGACGCGAGCAGGTTACCGTGCTTCTCGGACTGAGCCATTATTATTTCCCTATTTTCGAGCAGGCTCTTGAAGAACGTGGTCTTCCTCTGGAACTCAAATATCTGCCGGTGATAGAATCCGCGCTTGATCCGAATGCCGTGTCGAAACACGGAGCCACTGGTTTGTGGCAGTTCATGATAACAACTGCAAAGGGGATGGGTATGGAGGTAAATTCTTTGGTCGACGAACGCCGTGATCCCTATCTGAGTTCAAAGAAAGCTGCTCAGTACCTTGCGGATCTTTATGCAACATATAACGACTGGAGTCTTGCCATCGCCGCCTATAATTGTGGTCCGGGGGCTGTCAACAAAGCCATAAGGAGAGCCGGAGGCGATCCAAGCTCACACGATTTCTGGTCGATATATAATTATCTTACGCCCGAGACCCGTGGATATGTGCCGATGTTTATCGCTGCCAATTATGTGATGAATTATTATCCGGAACACAATATTAGTCCGGTAATACCCACAAAACCATTGGTTACGGATACTATCATGATTCAGGACAGGATACATTTCAACCAGATATCGGAGGTGCTTGACATTCCGGTTGAGGAACTCAGGGTCTTGAATCCGCAGTTCAGGGCTGATATCATTCCGGGCTCGGAAGAGAAAACATATACGCTCGTGCTTCCCTCTCAGCAGATACATGCCTATCTGATGAGCGAGGATGCGATAAAACAGCATGATGCAGAGAAATATGCCAAACGTGAGGCTGTTGAGCCCGGGGAACAGTTTGTGGCGTCAAACCGTCCGGCTGTCTCTGAAGCTGCATCTGCGACAGATGCGGCAACCGTGGACGCAGTACAGCAGGGCTCAAAAACAGAGGAACCGCTGCCTGTGGCTTCGGCATCCGCCACGAAAGGTGTGAAAACTGTCAGCCACAAAGTTAAGCCGGGTGAGACACTGGCGTCTATTGCCAAGATATATGAAGTGACACCGCAGGACATCAAGACATGGAATGCTTTGAGGCGTAACGCTGTGCGCACAGGACAGATACTGAGGATTAACACGGCGACGGCAGAAGGGGAGGCAGAGCCGATTGTGGCTGCCGAGACCGGAACGAAGAAACCATCCACGCAGCCAAAAGCTGTTGTGGCGAAATCAAATGTGAAGAAGTCTCCCGCAAAACCCAAGGCTCCTGCCGTGACAAATCATAAGATCAAGAGAGGTGAGAGTCTGAGCAGCATTTCCAGAAAATATGGCGTGACAATCGCGGAACTCAAGAAAGCTAACGGCATGAGCGGGGACAATCTGCGTGCCGGAGCCACTTTGAAGATTCCGGCCAAATCAAGCTCAAGAAAATCCTCTTCAACAAAAAAACGCAGACGCAGAAGATAGGGCGCAGAAGATAGACTGTGTCGCATAGATAAATTCATAGATTAATTATTGAGCCGGCAAATGTACAGTTTAATGTACTGTACATTTGCCGGCTCAATAATCTCTGTATATCAATATTAGTATATCCGAAGAAGAGTCAGAGATGCAGTGCCCGTGACGGAGCTTTACCCGACGGTTGGGAGGGGAAGTTGTCCCAACTTCCCAAAAACACACTCTAATAAAATATGGATAATTTTGTATAAATTTATAGATAATATTGGCTGTTGAAAGATTAATTGTTAATGTAATTTTGTCGCAAAATTACATAACATCATGAAAAAACTGTTTATAATCGCGGTTGCAGCGTTGTGCGCCATTACCGCTCCGGCATATACGGAGCGGAATCTGATTTCTTCAAGGATTGGCAAGGATGAATTGAAGGAGATTCTTGTCTCAGATCAGAAATGGGTTAAATTCCCTGCTTATACAGACCGCGCGGGGTGGGATGCCCTGCTTGGAGATTACAAAGAAGAATATATCAGGAGAGGTGAGGTAGCTTTGTCGCACGACTGGCCCAGGGTCAAGGCTACAGATTATCTGGAGTTCTACAGAAGCGGAAACCGCAAGATTATGGAGGATCCGCTCAGTGCCAACAATAATGCAGTCGGAGACCTCCTTCTTGCGGAGCTGGCAGAGGGGAAAGGAAGATTTATAGATCAGCTGATCAACGGAGTTTATGCGGCATCTGAAATGACGACATGGTCTCTGAGTGCGCATATCCACCGCAGAAGTCCCAAGAGTTCGTTACAGCCGTATGATAAACCGGTGATTGATCTCGCCGCCGGGGATATGGGAAATCTGTTCTCATGGGTGTATTATTTTATGAATGCGGAGTTCGACAAAGTCAACCCGGAGATATCACGAAGGCTGCGTCATGAACTTAAGACAAGAATACTTGATCCATATCTTGATTATGACAAATGGTGGTGGGATGGAAGCCGTAACTATAAAGGTGGTCTGCTCAATAACTGGACACCATGGTGCCTGAGCAATGTGTTGCTGACAGCGATGCTTATGGAACAGGACAGGGACAGGTATGCGGAGATTGCTTACAATACCGTGCTCGGTATGGATAAATTTCTCAATTACATTAAAGGGGACGGTGCGTGCGAGGAGGGACCCTCTTATTGGGGACATGCCGCCGGAAAGACTCTTGATTATGTGGAGCTTCTGAGTCAGGCAACCGGAGGGAAGGTAGATATGGGCGATGAAAAACTTATAAAAGACATGGGTGAGTATATTGCCCGGTCTTATGTAGGGGACGGATGGGTGGTAAACTTTGCTGACGCAAGCGCCCGCGGAGGGGGAGACCCGTTTCTGATTTACAGATATGGCAAGGCTGTTGATTCCGATCTTCTGAGAAGTTTCGCTGCAGAACAGCTGACAGACGGAAGTATCCCCTCAAACGGCAGGGATATTTACCGCACGTTCGCTTCATTCGGCATTGTGCCTGAATTGAAGTCTTGGTTGTCTGATTATAAATGCCCCGAGTATACATGGTATCCGGAAACAGAATTCTGCTACATATCCACACAACAAGGTCTTTTCTTTGCGGCAAAAGGGGGATTTAACAGCGAGAGCCATAATCACAACGATGTCGGCACATTTTCTCTTTGGGCTGACAAATATCCGGTCATAATAGATGCGGGAGTGGGGACATATACACGCCAGACTTTTAACAACAAGGAGAGATATAAGATATGGACAATGCAGAGCGGGTGGCACAACCTGCCTGTCATCAATGGATATGAACAACAGTATGGCCGGAAGTTCAAGGCCAGGGATACCAAGGCCGGAAGAAACAGTTTCGAGGTAAATCTGAAAGAAGCCTATCCGTCGGAAGCCGGAATAAACAGTTGGATACGTACATATAAGATCAATGGGCGGGAGGTTAGAATTAATGACCGTTTCGACATAAATGAGGTGAAGTCTCCGAACATCGTGAATTTTATCAGCCGTGGAGATATAGACGCGTCAACCCCCGGAGTGGTTTATATTGATTCGAACGGGCACAGGACGGCATTATATTACGATGCTTCGCGGCTCGCGGTCAAGGTAGAGGATAAGGAATTGACGGATCCGCGCCTGAGCAATGTGTGGGGAGCGAAAATCAGCCGGATATCACTTACGGATAAGAAAATGACAAATAAGGGAACTTATACTTTCAGAGTCAAGGCGATAAATAAGCAATAGTTGGTATAGATCACAAGGTTTATACTTTTGCTGACGACTTTTACGGTAGCTAAAAAGACAGGCATGCTTTCGAGTTAGGCATGCCTGTCTTTTTATTGTGGATGTAGCATTGCGCTTTAACGCGTGAGGGTGACAGGTATGGGAGACTCCCAGTCAGAGGTCATGTCATATGGCAACTGCATCACCTTCCCTTTCGAGTCGGTAAAGTATAGACGTGATTCAGTCAGTCTCTCCGGGTTGCCATCTGCCCAGAAACCGTATATGGGATCTTTGGCATTAACGGGTCGGCGCACATAACCGTGGTTGTAACGGGAATTTGAGGTTATGGTGGTTTTGCGTTGCCAGGACGCTCCATTGTTATAGCTGTTCCACATTACGATCTCTCCTCCGGTGCACCATTTCTGTGGCCCCGGATCAGTCGGTGCTATAACTGTCCATTCATCCCCTTCGATCCACAGACTGCCTGAATCATAATTGTGGGTTGAGGAGGTGACGGGATTGAAGTTCCATCGGTTGCCATCCCAAGAGGCTGTATACCACTGATAGGGAGCATTTGCAGGCCCCGGTTCACAACCTCCGCTCGTCAGATAAAGAATGACAGGGTTGCCTTCGGGTGTGAAGTTCACATCCTTTATGTATACATTTCTGCCTTGCGACTGCGCGTCCAGAATCAATGCTGGGTTATAGACATCCTTGACCGGAGTCTTGACAGGCTTCCCGTCTACTGTGGTCCAGGTCTTGCCCATGTTGGTGGTCTGAAGGTAATATATATTGGTGCGTGTGTCTGGATTGCCGTTTTTGTGACGGTTGAAGCAAGTCACGATCTTATCGCCAAACCGGTTGGTTACCTGGTAATGCCCCGCCAGCTTGTCACCTGGTTCCTTAATCTCAGCCAGCTGCTTTAGATCTGTCCAGTTTTCGCCGTCTTTACTTGTGGAATAGTAAAGATTTCGTAAACCGGTATATTGGGTGAAGTTCAGGAAGAACCCTTTCCCCGGCAGATACATGGCCTGAGGATAGGTCATTGTCCAGGTCTTCACGGGGTGGAACGAACTGACATCATATGGTTTGTCGCTACGGTAGATGTGCCCCTGCCGCTTCGTGTTGCGTCCGCTTACAAATACCCAGATATATCCTTTGTCATCAATCTGCATGGCAGGATTGTCGTGGGGGTCATTTACTTTCTCTTTGTCAAAGACCACTGTGGGTCTGCAAACCTTGCCTGTCTTATGGTCATAACATCCGGCCATACAGAGCAGGTGTCTTGATTTTTTATCTGTGGTTCCGCCGTATACAAAAAATGTCTTGTCGCTCTCCGGAGAATATATGGCCAGTGGGATATGCTTGACTGTGTATGTGCCCAGTCCTCCGGAATATTTGTATCCATACTCTTTCTCTTGACCGAGTGTGAACCAAAGCCCCCGGTAGCCATCAATCTTTGTGTTGTTCAGTGGCTGTGCCGCGGATGTGATCGCAAGGACAATGGCAGTCATCATTCCGGATATTCTTTTGCAATTAACTATAGACATAACAGCGCATTATTTAGATTTGTATTGGTCAAGATTAAAAACGTAGGGACGCTGAATTTTCTGTGTGAAACTCCTGCCGGATCTGTCGGTGAAACTCACAATGACATCTGTGTCGGCATCCGGACATTGAGCCACAAAGAAATGATAGCGGCTGTTGTCGGTGTAGGCAGGAGGCATGGAGGTACGTGCTTTCGCATCCCAATGTGGAATCAGAGCTAAAACCGAGAAAGGGTCACAAGCCTTATATCTGGTAGTGGCAAGTAGTTTGCCGTCTGTAGTCTTGACCTCAAGTCTGCAATCAGAGTTCCAGCTCCATGCATTTATAAGCAGTTGGTTTTTGAATTTACCATCCGCATACGGAGTGACATAACGGTCTGTAAATTCTTTGATAATCCCCTTGTTCTTCAGATTCTTGAATTCGCTGACAGCATATGTGAAATCGACATTGTTCATGTCATAGACATGGAACTGCTCGCTTTCCGGTCGTTGAGTGCCCTTATAGAGCCATTTCACAACGGCACCGGAGAAATCGAATATGGCATAACCGGCAGGGGTGCCGTCCTCGCAGACGAGACAATCGCGATTAGATAGTCCGGAATACCACCAGTCAGCGCATATTGCGGCAATATTATGCTGATATACAGGATGATTATAATTCTTAGCCGGGATGTCTGACGGTACCATGGTGTATTGCTGATGCAGATGGGCATTGACAAAGTGTACTTCCCTTCCTTCAAGAATCTTCAGTGTTTTGTCGTATCCGTAGTTGCGGAGAGAATATACATCCGGAGTATTGGTGTCACTGAAGACTGGTGCATGAGTCATGATATATATAGGAATATCTTTGGCTACATGCTTAAGATCATTTTCCAGCCAGATATGCTGCTTCCCATAGAGCCCTTGTGAATAATTCATTGACTTGCCGTCATAAGCGGAACAGTCTATATTATCCATTATCACGAAGTGAATTTTTCCGATATTGAATGAATACCATGCCGGAGCCACATTCTTTGTGAATGGAGTGGTGGCGGCAAGATTACTTGCTACTGCTTTGGGATCATGGTCATGGTTGCCTATGGTATGGTATATGGTAAGACCGTTCAGTTCGCTATTGATGGTATTGACATACTGCGGCAGAGCGTAGTTGAATTCCTCCCAATATTTGTCGTGCGACATGTCACCGAGTGTGACCGCATAGATATGTTCTCCGGAGTGTCGGGCAGTGTATTCTCTTACATCACTGGTGAATCTCTTGAATTGTTCCAGATCTGAATGCCTGTTGGCAAGGTGCATGTCTCCAAAGAAAAGTACCTTGAAGTCATTGACACTGTCTTTGAGTTTTCTCAATACAAAAGAATGAATCTCGGGTATATGTTTGTCCAGTATCAGGGGTTGATGTATTTCAGGGAAAACACCGGCTGTCTCCGGCTCATATCCGGAGGGTACGGAATAGAACACCACACGTTGGCTTTTATCAGATTCCAGATAGTATATTCCGTTCTCATTGGTTGTAGTAGTAATCACACCATCGCTTACAACCACCCCTGCTACCGGTTTTCCGTCCTGGGTTTTGATCTTGCCATATACGGTAGTTCCGGCTTTGGCAGGAATAGACTCATCTACAATATTTATTTGTACATTGCCTGCGCAAGATCTTACCGAACCTCTTTTAACATAGAATTTATATGTACCTGACTGAAAATCATCAGGCACGCTGAAGGTAAAGCTTGTGGCATCTGCCGTAATGACAACGCAATCAATGGAGTATCCGTCGTTTACGAGTTGTACGATATTGCCTGCAGTCACACCGCTTGTCTGCTGTAAAATGCATGGCTCCCCTTTTACGATATCAATCACGGGAGGCAGTATTATTCTGAGTTCACCTGAGTAAACACCGGCATCATCTCCTGTAGTTGCACCGGGTTCATCCCCTTTACACCCATAGCTTATCAAAGCTATGAGTGGGACAAGAAAGATGTATTGTAAAAAGCCGAATTTCTTTTTCATAAGACGGGTTTGTTAAACAGGTTATCAGAAACCGGGACTCTGTTTTAGATTGGGATTGCGGTCTATTTCTACCAGTGGGACAGGCCAGCAATAGTCACGTTCCGAGACTCTGCGTGTATGGAAGATATAATCTCCCGTCATATGCCCCTCTTCGACACCATCAAGCTCTTCAAGCACATGCCAGCGTTTGTAGTCGAAAAAGCTGTGACCCTCGGCAGCAAGCTCGCACAGTCGTTCGTGACGGATACGATTGAATATTTCATCATGACCTTTGGCCTCCAGATATGAGGGACCGGAGTTAAGGGCAGGCATATTTACCGACGGGCGCGCACGCACTTCATTGATAAGTTTTACTGCATCATCTCCTCTGCCGAGTTCATTCAGACATTCCGCCTGCATCAGCAACACATCCGCATATCGGATAAGTGGGAAGTTGATTGGCGTGTGTTTTGCCTCGTTGATAGCTCCGTTCATATTGCCAACAGGAACGAACTTGCGCCAGACATAGCAAAGCCGGTCTTTGTCAAGACGTAGGAGTGTCCCTCCATCCTTGACTCCTTTGGCAACTGCAAATTCGAGTTCCACTTCATGATGGTCATACCATCCGGTGTACTTGGTGTATGGAAGGATGACATTCGCATTCAGACGAGGGTCGCGCTGTGACCACATTTTGACCAGTTTATCCTTGGCGGCGGGGTAGGTCTTGACAGACTTTTTACTGGTTGCCAAAGTGGCAAGAAAAGTCTTTTTGCGTGTGGGATAAGGGTTTGAGGCATTTGAAGACTTGTCGGTGTAGAAACCAGGTATGAACTCTTCCCAGCTGAATGGTCTGCCGTCCGCCCATTCATACTCTTCAACAATACGATTGGAGGGAAGGAAATAGTTGAAGTTGCCGGTACAATTTATGGTGTAGCTTGAACGTGTTCCCATATAATATGCGAATGGCAGACCGCTGTCTTTACCTACGCCTCCCGATGTCTGGATTGCAAAAATAATCTCTGAAGATGTGTGACCTTCCGGAGTAAACAGTTTCGCATAATCGGGATAGAGTGCATATTGTCTGCTGTCTATCAAAGACTGGAAGCATTCAGCCGCCTCGGCATAACGTTTGCTGTACAGGAGCATTTTACCCTTGAGGGCTGTGGCCGCTCCGGATGTGACACGTCCGTAATTGGACTGATCCCATTTCTCCGGAAGATATTTGATTGCAAACTCGATATCCTTTAGTGCGAAGTTTCTCACGCTGTCTTCTGTCTCGCGCGGTTTAAGCATGTCGCGATAATTTGCTCCGACATTAAAGCTGTCATCATATACGGGAACACCGCCCCATAGATTTGACATGCGGAAATAGAACATTCCGCGGAAGAAGCGTGCCTCGGCACGGTATCTGTTGCGGGTCTCTTCATCTATGCTTGCCTGACCGAGATTCTGCAGCACGTTGTTTGAGCGGGCGACACCCTCATAGAGTGCCTGCCAGAAGTCCTGCATATTGGACATCTGTGAAGTGTATTCATCCTTCATGATGGCTCCGAAGTTGAAAGTACCGCCCTTGGAGCAGTTTCCTACAGGACCCAGGGCATCATATATCGGCATCATGCCATAAGTATTGTCACTGTACATGATACGATATACAGCCATCATTGCTTGTTTACAATGTTCTTCGGTTTTGAAGAATGACTCGGAGCTTAAAGAACTATCCGGTGTCAGATTCAGTTCACAACCGTTTAGTGTGACAGTTATCACGGCTGCCGAAATTCCTGATATGATTTTATTTTTAAGTTTCATATTTGTTTTCTTTAAAGGAATTAGAATGATACATTTATACCTACGGCGGCTTGACGCATCACCGGATATGCTGTGCCGGTCTCCGGGTCAAAGCCCTGGTATTTCGTAAATGTCAGGAAGTTTTCAAGAGATCCGTAGATGCGGACTTTGTCAATATGGCAAGCTTTCATCCATTTTTTTGGAAGTGAATAACCCAACTGTATGTTACGTATCTTCAGGAAGTCAAGACTCTGCAGATAGAAGGTACTTGCCTTTTCATTAATCTTGTTGCCAGTGGAGGGATAAAGACGGGGGAATGTAGCCGGCGTTTCGCGACCCTCATACCAGCGTCCGTCGGCTATGCGCTGTTCGATAGCCGTTCCCTGACTCACAATTGTGCTCAGATATTTAGAGTTGAAATATGAATGGGCACCAAGAGAGGCATCCATAACAATGCCAAGATCAATACCTTTCCATTTTAAATCAATCGATAAACCTATGTTATATTTAGGAAGATTACCGTCGCTGACCACCAGACGGTCATTTTGGTCAACTATGCCGTCGCCATTGGTGTCCGCATAGAACAGATCACCTTTCTGGGGTGTGCCATATGTCGCAAACGGATTAATCTTCTGACCTGTTTCCGGGTCAATAGGTGAGTTGTCAATCATATCCTGAACCTTCTTCATATCTTCGTCTGTCTGAAGAATACCGTCACATACAAGCATGTAATGTGCGTTTATCGGGTAACCCTCCCAGGTGAGGGTAGTTCCGTTGAGCGTCCGTCCGTCTACTCCTTTGCCCTTGTATTTGGTAACCCGGTTGTGGATATACGTGAAGTTGGCATTGATACTGTAGGAGAAGTCTGCGATTCGATCCTGCCATCCGAGAGTCAGTTCGATACCCTTGTTTGTAACCTCTGCGGCATTTAATGTTGGCACGTCACGGTTGCCATGTACCAATGGAGCCGGAAGATTGATCAGAACATTGGCTGTGCGTTTGTTGAACCAATCGAAAGTACCGGTAAGCCGGTTGTTGAACATGCCGAAGTCAAAACCGAAATCGGTCACATATGTACGCTCCCAGGTCAGCTCTGAATTGGCGAGGGCACTCATGACCATTCCGGGGGATATCTCACCGTTTAATACATATTGCATTCCTGAGCTTGTGTAAAGCGACTGGTATTCGTAATTGCCTACAGAGTTGTTTCCGAGAGATCCATAGCTTGCGCGGATCTTAAGGTTGGTAAGAAACTTGTCGGTAAGAGGTGCCATAAAAGATTCCTGATCAATGCGCCAGCCACCGGAGACAGAAGGGAACCATCCCCATCGGTGGTCACGATGGAAACGGCTCGATCCATCGGCACGGAGGTTACCTTCCAACAGGTATTTGCCGTCCCAATCCAGATTTATTCTTCCAAAGAAACTTTGCATTGCCCAGGACGTGGATGAGCCTGTAGACGTAGATTCACCGGTGGCTGCCTTGAGATCCCACAATGACGGATCGATCAAGTCTTTTCTGGTTGTGGAGAAATTAGATGACTTATACTTTTCGTAGCTGGTGCCCACCATTGCCTTGAGACCGAGTCTATTGATGCTGGTATTGTATTGAGCCATCAGGTCACTGAAATAACGATAGCTTTGAGAACTGGAGTATGACACTTCCGATTGAGGATTGTATTGCCAGAGCACCGCATCTTCGCGGGGATTCCAGTAATCGACTGCAACCGGTTTTGAACGTCGCTGGGAATTCAATGAGTTCATTGTGTAGGTTCCGGTGATTGACAGTCCCTTGAAAGGTGTGATTTTAGCCCAGAATTCAGTCCGAATGCTACTGGCTCGTGTGCCTCCCTCTGCGCGATAGACACGGGCAAGGGGATTGCTGGAGCTCACAGCCTGAATCTCGTTTGGATTCGGTGATGCCCCAAAACGACCGTCCGGCAATTGGAATGTTATGCCTGGTGATGTTTTGTAGGCATAATCGAAAATCTCGTTTACCAATGATCCTCCGGCTACCTCTCTGTCTGAAAGATAGCCGCTTGCATTCATGCCGAGGGTAAGATAGTCGTTTACTTTGAACTCCACATTCATACGTGCGGAATACTTTTTAAAACCGGAATTGTCAACAACACCCGGGTTGTCGAGATAGGAGAATGAGGCAAAACCCTTCAAACGTTCGGAGCCTCCGCTTACGTTTAAACTGTGTGTTGTTGATATTGCCGAGCGGAATGTCATGTCAAACCAGTCGTTATTTGGATAAAGCAACGGATCCGCACCTGCCAGTGTGTTTTCGCGCCAGTCCTCGATGGAATCCTGCTGATAAATATAGTAATTGCCCATTCCGGCATTTGCAAAACCTTCATTCACCAATTCCATATATGTCGCATAGTCGGTGACAGGATGAATGTTTTGTTTCAAGGACTGGAATGAGACAAAACCATTGTAATTTACCTTTATTTTACCTTCTGAACCTTTTTTTGTTGTGATAAGAATAACACCGTTGGCGGCACGAGATCCGTAGATTGCCGCTGAAGCCGCGTCTTTCAATACTGATATAGACTCAATATCCTGTGGATTGACAGAGGATATCCCCCCCTCAACGCCATCAATGATCACAAGCGGTGAAGAGTTGTTTAGGGTTCCGGTGCCGCGAATACGCAAGGTGGCATCATCATCACCCGGCTGATTGCTGCCCATTTGCATACGCACTCCGGCTGCCTGGCCGCCAAGAGCCTGGGAAATGTTGGTAATCGGACGGCTCTCCTGAATATCAGCTACATTGATAGTGGAGACCGCTCCTGTCAGGTTTACTTTTTTCTGTTCGCCATAACCAACAACAACGACTTCGTCAAGATTCTGTGTATCCTGACTCATTATCACATTGTAGTCGGTATGACCGGGAGTTATTTTCACTGTCTCCTTCCGGTAACCGAGATATGTTACCTCAAGGGTGGATGATGCCGGGGCACTGAGAGAGAACTTGCCATCCATGTCTGTCATTGTGCCGACACTTCTGTCTTTGATTTTTATTGTGGCGCCGATTATCGGTTCACCGTCTATGTCGCGTACAATACCGTGTATGGTTACAGACTGGGCATGATGTTTGGGGGGTGTGTAGGCTGGAGACGCTGATGCAGACTGGATCGTGAACCATGGAGACATAGCGAAGATTGCCAGCAGCGCACCTGTTCTTCCTTTATCCGCAAGGAAGCGGCGATATTTGTTTAATCTCTTCATGTGTTAGGTTTTAAGCTATTGATGTGTTGAATTTTATTATTTTATATCTTTTTTCTTCAGCGATACATGATGTTCCAAAGGGATGCTTTCTCCTGCCCATGCACGTTTCTGAGTCCAGGGTTCTGCCGGATCTGTCCAGAAAGGATGATCTGCCGGAAGACCTAACGGCAGGAACATGGTGGCTGTGATATACAGAGAACCGTTATTGGTATACCAGTTGGCAAGGTCGGGCTGATGACCGACAAAGCCGAGTGCAAGGTAACCTCCGGGAGTAAAGTTACCTGAAGCCTTGAACATATTGTCCATAACAGCAGTCATGGCTGAGCGAACGGAGCCATTGGTCAGGCCCTCGGGCCAACCATATTTCCACGCAGACATAGCGAGGGTCTGGAATGCCCCCAGTCTATATACTACCGAACGTCCGAATGCCGGATATGTGCCTTCCGGTGAAATAAGACGTTCGATAAACTGATTGTAGCGTTGCATCCGCTTGATTGCAAGTTTTGAATCGATATTCTTGGTATTTTTATGTTTCGTGTTATAAGTAGGATTTGCCTCGATAGTCTCAAGCATCTCAATCAGCATGGGATGGATCACGAATGCGTTATAATTATTAAGGGCAAGATTCTCTCCGTCTCCATACATGCCGTCGCCCAGATACCACTCATCCATCTTATG
>CAQFOZ010000046.1 GCA_948788915.1 uncultured Muribaculaceae bacterium
CCACCTTTGGATTTCTGAATGAGCACTGCACCGATAAGAAGCAAAGATGCAATTACGATAAGAATGCTTAAAAAGATGTACATATCTTAATTGTTATTTGATTTTAGTTCTATAAGTTTCTTTAAGAAACGCATTTGGTCTGCAAAGTAAATACTTTTTTTCGGATTATTCAAACTAATTTCAGTAATAATTTCCAATGCGCGTTGATAATTGCCGTTTTTTATGTTAATGCGGAAACTCTCTTCCAGATTATCCAAATTGTTAGTTTGATTCTCTTTATCCTCTGACTTAACGTCGTTATGGACATGCTTGGCAGTGTCATCCGTAATGTCAAGTGTCGGGATTGACGATAAATCAGTGCCGTTCCCATCCAACTCAGGTAATGCTTCAAGGTCATTGAGGTTATATGAGGGAACCGGGGTCATGATTTGCTCTAATTCGGTTTGATCGTTTATCGCCGGATCTCCGAATGTACCGATAAATGTGTCTATGGTCTCATCTGTAGTCGGTTCGGGAAGATTCATGTCCGGATAAAAGTTGGCAAACTCTTGCGGACTGAGTTCAAGGACAGTGCTCAGAGCCACCGGATCGCCAATGGCAACGGCTATCTTGCGGGCAAGGTGTCGCCGTTCTTCGCCTGTGGCTTTACGAAATTCCTCAATATCGGGAATGATATAATAGGGATACTTGTTCATTTATTTTTTAATTGTGTGTGGGACGAGCCTGTGGACTGAGACATCAATATGCTTAAATATTACCAGTTGCCGAGAGTCGCGTTGAAAATGAGGTTCACAAGTTCCTCGCTTATCTGGTTGCAGAGATCATCCTGAACGTCTGTCAGCATCAGAGATGATGAGAACTGGCGGTAGGCGGTGAATGTCTGGTCTAAATTATTTGTAGGATTTTTATTGTCTACATATTTTACTCTTACAGAGATTGTGAGTCGCGTTTCTGTTGCGTATGCGTCAGAGCCTACAGCCTGGGGCGACAGGGAATAACCGGTTATTTCTCCGCTCATCTCTATATCCGCCGGTCCGTCAATTTCCTGTAGTTTTGTCTGCCGGGTCACATAATCAAGAAGTTTGTTTTCAAAAGTCTGCTGAAGAGGGGGATACACCAAGGCAGCGCGGATGGGGAATTCCGTTATGTCAATGGAGCGGTATATGTCATAATTGATCGCAGAGCCGTTGAACCTGTATGATATGGTGCACCCCTGCAGAATTATCATCAGGGGTAAGATGTAGATAAGGACTTTAAGCTTTCTAAAAATTTTCATTCAATATTGAAATCTTGAATTTTACGATACAATGTGCGTAATGATATTCCGAGTTCTTCAGCAGCACGTTTTTTGTTGCCGTTGTTCCGTTGCAGAGAAGCGACGATTGCCTCTCGCTCCGAATCCTCCAATGTATTGCCGGTTCCGGTGGTATAATCCGTTGCTGAATCTCCAACACCCAGAAGATCTTCTACGGGATATTTTATAAGAGATCCGGATGAATGGACGGGTCGGATAGTAGTTCCTGCTTTTTCTGAAACTATCTGGGATTTAAGTTCGGCAAGTTCCGCTTTCAGTGACAGCATCAGCTGCCACAGTACTTCGCGTTCGGCCTCATAGTTATGTGGTTTGCCTTGTGCGACAGCAGGGGTGGAATTTGCCGATCTGTCAAGCGGCAGCGCCTCGATCACTTCCGGACGTGATATTTCTCTGCCGGCATTGAACAGGGCAAATTGCTCCACAAAGTTTTTCAGTTGGCGAACATTCCCTGGCCAGCGGTATAATTTCATTGCGCGCATGGCATCATCCGAAAAGGAGATGGCGGATGTGAGATATTTCTCCGAGAAATCCGAAGCAAATTTGCGTGTAAGCAATGCTATGTCATCACCACGATCATGAAGATTAGGCACATCTATTCTTATTGTGGAAAGCCGGTAATATAAGTCTTCGCGAAATTTACCTTTTTCAACAGCTTTGAGAAGGTCTACATTTGTTGCTGCCACAATGCGTATATCTGTTTTTTGGACCGAAGACGAACCTACTTTCAGGAATTCTCCGGTCTCCAGTACACGCAACAGGCGCGCCTGGGTTGTTAGAGGAAGCTCTGCAACTTCGTCAAGAAAAATAGTGCCTCCGTCGGCCTCTTCAAAATAACCTTTTCTGGAAGATATTGCTCCGGTAAAGGAGCCTTTCTCATGCCCGAAAAGCTCACTGTCTATTGTGCCTTCCGGAATGGCTCCACAATTGACTGCGATATATTTTTTATGTTTGCGGGCTCCGAACTGGTGAATGATTTTAGGAAAGAATTCCTTGCCGGAACCGCTTTCTCCGGTAACAAGCACAGACAGGTCTATGGGAGCGACACGTATGGCCCTTTCAATTGCGCGGATAAGCACCGGTGAATTACCGATTATCGAGAAACGCTGTTTTGCTGTTGTTACTTCAGCCGGTATTTCTGTTCTTATATCTGACATTTGTTAATTATACTGTTTTTACGTCCATGTCTCGGAATGTTATGTCTGCCATTGGTTGTGTCACAGGAACGCATACGTGTGACCACGCAGATGTTATTATAACATAGATTGTCATATAAATCGGGAAACATGTGCTTTGCAAAAATACTAAAATTCAATAAATATAACAATATTCAAAGCCGGGCTGGGTAATTTTGAGATTAAAAAACACTTACTATCGTTTAAATTAGAATACTTACTTATGCTCAATAAAAACAGCGAGATTGAGAAAAATCAAGGTTTGCTTGTCTCTGCCATGAGCTGTTGGGGAGATATGGCAGCTTTCAGGCGCGACAGGGACCGGTGTAAAAGATTCACATATGGTGATCAGTGGGGAGACAGGATGGATCTCGACGGGGAGAATGTCAGTGAGGAGGAATTTATTCGGAGGCAGGGGAATGTGCCGTTGAAGAATAACCTAATACGTAGGCTTGTCCGCAATGTGCTGGGCGTGTTCCGGAACAACTGGGAGATACCGCAATGTGTGGCGCGGGATTTGTCGGAAATGCCCGAGGGGGTGACAATGCAGAAATTGTTGGAGTATAATATGGAGCTGAACCATATGGAAGAGGTTTATTGCCGCACTATGGAAGAGTTCCTGATCAGCGGGCTTGCTGTTCATCGCAAATGGTTTGGAGTCAGAGGTGGGCATGCAGACTGTTGGACTGATATTGTCCAGCCTGATAATTTTTTCTGTGATTCCGGATCACGTGATTTTCGTGGCTGGGATGTGTCAATGATAGGAGAGATACATGACATGGATTTCCAGACCATGTGCGCGCAGTTTGCCCGCAACAGAGATGATGTAGAGTCGCTTAAAAGAATTTATGGTGTAAGCGGGGATTTGGCCGGTGAGCGCAACTGTAGGATTGTAGAGGTTTGGCGAAAAGAGATACGGGAGCGTTACAGGTGTCATGATCTTAAGAATGGAAGATTCTTTATGTCGGATGCTCCGGTGCGAAGAGAGGGGCTGAGGTCGGAATGGGTGAATGAAGAGGGCTGGTACGGATATTTTCTCGCGCCCGGAGGGGAAGTATTGAGCAGTGGAGCAAGTCCTTACGCACATGGCAAGCATCCGTTTGTTTTCAAGGCATATCCCTACATTGACGGGGAAATTCACTCTTTTGTAAGCGATGTGATAGATCAGCAAAAGTTTACAAATCGGCTTATATCCATGTATGACTGGATATTGAGGGCATCAGCGAAAGGGGTCCTGCTTTTCCCCGAAGGGTCGCTTCCCGAGGGTGTGGATATCAATGATGTTGCAGCGGAATGGAGTCGTTTCAATGGAGTTATAGTGTATCGTCCGCGTTCTGGAATGCCTTTGCCGCAGCAGGTGAACTCAACATCGGCCAACAACGGTATAACAGACCTTCTTAATATTCAGATGAAACTGATGGAGGATATATCAGGTGTCAACGGTGCTCTGCAGGGGAGGCTTGAGAGTGGGTCGGTAAGTGGTACGCTTTATAACCAGCAGACTCAAAATTCTCTGATTTCATTGACAGATCTTATGAAAACGTTTAATAGTTTTGTTACGGATGCCACTAAAATGGATATCTCTAATATCAGACAATATTATGACTCCGAACAGATTCGTCGAATTGTAGGAAGAGACATAGTTTTTGTGGATAATTTCAGGAAACGGGGAAATTTCAGAGGGGATGTCTCGGATTTTGAAGTAAGGTGCTGAGCAAGCAGAGATGATATTCATGTATTGGATGGGTACTCATGAATGGAATATACCCTAAATTAACAGATATTAAATAGTTAGTGTCGAGTATGGTTAAAAAAAGCAAATCAGTTTTATCTGATTTGCTTTTTTATCTTTTATGCGTTATATTTGTGAGATAAGTATAACTAATCAATACATTAAATAATTTCGATGTCATACTTATAGATAGGAATTATATGGTCTATACCAAGAAACTCACTATTTTAGGGATATTACATGAAGAAATTACTGATAATGACAGCAGTCCTTGCTGCGTTTGTGCCGGTGTATGCTGCCGCACGCAATATAACAGATTTAAAAAACTGGAAATTTTCAAAAGATTCTCTTAAATGGGAAAATGTGACAGTACCGCACGATTGGGCCATTTATGGCCCGTTTGACCGCTCTAATGACTTGCAGAAGGTTACAGTTGAGCAGAACGGTGAAAAGGAGGCTACTTGGAAAACAGGGCGAACCGGAGGGCTCCCATACGTTGGCAAAGGTTATTACACCACCACGTTTAATCTTAATGATACTGCGGGTATGTCGCATGTCCTTCTTTTTGACGGGGCTATGAGTCATGCCAATGTAAAAATAAACGGCAGGCATGTCGCTTATTGGCCGTATGGCTACAACAGCTTTGTTGTAAATCTTGACAATGTGGTTGTGCCGGGTGAGAATGTAGTGGAGGTGAGTCTTGAGAATCCGCCAAAATCCTCCCGCTGGTATCCCGGTGCGGGCTTGTACAGGAATGTCCATCTGATAGAAACGGATAATGTGCATGTGCCGGTATGGGGAACATATGTCACCACTCCGTATGTGTCAAAAGAATACGCAACAGTTCATCTTTCTACTAAACTGGATGGTGTGAAAAAGGGGGAGGGCGTAACCTTGACCACTACGATACTTTCTCCTGACGGGACAGCTGTCACAGAAGACACACATTCTTACAAGGTTTATCCGGGGGAGGATTTTAAACAGAATTTTATTGTGGATAATCCAAAATTATGGACACCCGACACACCGGCATTATACCGGGCAAATACTGTCGTAAGTGTGGATGGGAAGGTAGTTGATACCTATCAGACCATATTCGGTATCCGAAAGGTGGAAGTAAGGAATGGCAAGGGGTTCTTTCTTAATGATGAACTCACACAATTCAGGGGTGTATGTCTTCATCATGACCTTGGCCCACTCGGTGCTGCTGTAAATGAATCGGCATTGCGTCATCAGTTGCAGATGATGAAGGATATGGGAGCCAATGCGGTGCGTACATCTCACAATATGCCCACACCTGAACTTGTGAAGATATGTGATGAGATTGGTCTCATGCTTATGGTTGAGCCTTTCGACGACTGGGGCTTCCGTCCAAAGAGCGAGAATGGTTACGGCACGCTTTTTAATGATTGGGCGGAAAAAGATGTTGTGAATATGGTTCATAATTTCCGGAACAATCCATCTGTAGTAATGTGGTCTATCGGTAATGAGGTTCCGAGCCAGTGGGGAGAGAACGGTATATCTGAGTTGCGTTTCCTGCAGGATATCGTGCACAGGGAAGATCCGACTCGTCCGGTTACGTGTGGCATGGATCAGTTTGATGCTGTCGTCAACAATGGATTCGCAGCGGCATTGGATGTACCCGGATTCAACTATAAGGTGAACAGATATAAGGAAGCTATAGGGAAACTTCCCCAGAATACGATTTTAGGAACAGAGAACGCATCCACGGTATCTTCTCGCGGACAATATTTCTTCCCGGTGGAAAAGGGCTACGACATGAAGCACCCCGGGAACCAAAGTAACAGTTATGATACGGAATACTGCTTCTGGAGCAATATTCCTGATGATGATTTTGCCGTGGATGATGACCTCCCATACAATATGGGACAATTTGTATGGACCGGATTTGATTATTTAGGAGAGCCGTCACCGTATGATACCGACGCATGGCCGTCTCACAGCAGTTATTTCGGCATAGTGGATCTGGCATCTATCCCCAAAGACAGATATTATCTTTATAAATCAAAATGGAATAAAGAAGAGCATACGCTTCATATTCTTCCACACTGGAATTGGGAAGGCAGAGAGGGGGAGACAATCCCTGTATTTGTATATACGGATTCCCCTAAAGCGGAACTGTTTCTTAACGGAGTCAGTCAGGGTGTAAGGGAGAAGAATGATTCAACAAATATGCATCGTTATCGCTTGATGTGGAACGATGTAAAATATCATCCGGGGACTCTTAAAGTTGTGGCATACAACAGTGATGGCAGTGTGGCAGGGGAGTCTGAAGTTAAAACGGCGGGGAAACCGCATCATCTGGTGGCAACGCCCGATAGAACCATGTTGAAGTCCAACGGAGAGGATTTGGCTTATATTACAGTCCGCGTTGCTGATAAAGACGGAAATATTGTGCCTACAGATACCCGAGAGGTGAAATTTACAGTGAAGGGGGCCGGGAAATTCCGTGCGACGGCGAACGGAGATCCTACAAGTCTGCGATCATTCCAGCGACCGGAAATGGATCTGTTTGCCGGAGCGGCGACAGCGATAGTTGAATCCGGTGACAAACCCGGGAAAATAGTTTTCGAGGTAAGAGGAAAGGGTGTTAAACCGGCAACGGTAGAAATTAATGTAAGAAGTGATTTAAACTTTTTTCATCGTTAAGCTTCGTTAAGATTTTGAGGATATTTTCCATATTGAGAAAGGAGCATAGCGGGCTATGTGACTGACGAAATATGGGAAATATACCAAAATATTAATGAAGATTAATGATGAAGAAAACATATTTTCACATTCTTTTAAATTTCGTAAAAAGTTTAAATAACTTCTAAAATGAGATTAATGATATGAAGACTAAAATTGAAAAAATTTTTAAAGAGAAATTTGGTGAAGGAGGTACATTATATGCCTCTGCAGGACGTATTAATCTTATCGGAGAACATACCGATTATAACGGAGGTTTTGTTTTCCCGGGTGCGATAGATAAGGTGATAATGGCGGAAATCAAACCTAATGGCACAGATAAAGTGCGCGTTTTTTCAATTGATATTGACGATTATGCAGAGTTCGGTCTACGCGAGGAGGATGCTCCAAGCCAGGGCTGGGCACGATATGTATTTGGTGTGTGTCGTGAGATTCAGAAACGCGGAGGTGTGGTAAAAGGTTTCGACGCTGTGTTTGCCGGTAATGTCCCTCTTGGCGCAGGGTTGTCCTCTTCTGCAGCATTGGAGTCTTGTTTTGCGTTTGCACTGAATGATATGTTCAACGACAATAAAATAGATAAATTCGAGCTGGCTCGTATCGGTCAGAGCACAGAGCATAATTACTGCGGGGTAAACTGTGGTATTATGGACCAGTTTGCATCAGTATTTGGACGGAAGGGGAATCTCATGCGTCTTGACTGTCGCTCTATGGAATATGAATATTTCCCGTTCAATCCCGTAGGCTATGAGCTTGTGCTTGTTGATTCTAAGGTGAAGCATGAGCTAAAGGATTCTCCCTACAACAAGCGTCGTGAGTCATGCGAACGCGTTGCCAAACGTTTGGGTATGGATACTTTAAGAGACGCTACAATGGAGCAACTTAACGCTGTCAAGACTGATATTACTGCCGAGGATTATTTCCGGGCGAAATTTGTGATCGAGGAAAAACAGCGTGTGCTTGATGTTTGCGATGCGTTGAATGCCGGTGACTATGAAACTGTAGGCGCATGTATGTATGCTACTCATGAAGGTCTGTCCAAAGATTATGAAGTGAGTTGCGAGGAACTTGATTTTCTGAATGATGTGGCCAAAGAACTCGGTGTTATCGGTTCCCGCATTATGGGTGGAGGTTTCGGAGGATGCACCATCAATCTGGTTAAGAATGAGCTGCATGATAAATTTATTGAAGAAGTAAAAGTACGCTTCAAAGATAAGTACGGACACGAACCGGCAGTCTACGATGTTGTGATTTCCGATGGTGCACGTAAAGTGGAGGATTGATATGAAGGTGTCTCAGATAGAATTCCCATCTCCAAAGGGTACAATTACGTGGTACACATTTACAAACTCCGGAGGTGCGTCAGTTACGCTTTCCACCCTTGGCGCAGGTATAGTCGCGGTAAATGTTCCCGACAAGAATGGCAGAATCGATAATGTGTGTTTAGGTTATGCTGACGGTGCAGACTATATAGCCGATGGGCCATGTCTTGGAAAGTGCCCGGGCAGATATGCCAACCGTATAGCAAATGGCCATCTCGTAGTGGGAGATAAAGAATATTCCCTCGCAATCAATAACGGACCTAATGCATTGCACGGAGGACCGGAGGGCTTCCAGAATCAGAATTGGAAAGCAGAGTTAAAGGATAACGGGGTGATTTTTACGTATCATTCCAAAGATGGAGAGGAACATTATCCCGGGAATCTTGATGTCGTGGCTGAGTACAATTGGAATGACAAGAATGAGCTTTCGCTTGAGTTTCGCGCCAAGTCCGACGCGGATACAGTTGTTAATCTGACTAATCATGCATATTGGAATTTAAAAGGAGCAGATGCCGGATGCATCCTGGATCATGAAATGAGGATTGATGCAGAAGGTTGGCTCCCTACCGACCGCACACAGATCCCAAACGGGGAGATTGCTCCTGTTGCCGGAACTCCGATGGATTTCCGTAAATTAAAAAAAATCGGTGCTGATATAAACGCGGATTTTGAGGCATTGAAGATAGGCAAAGGATATGATCATTGTTGGGCTGTATCAGGCTGGGAGCCGGGAGTGATGCATGACGTTGTTACTCTTAAGGAAGATGAGTCGGGTAGAGAGCTGCTTGTATCAAGCGATCAGCCTGGAGTACAGATTTATACCGGCAACTGGCTTTCCGGTTCCCCACGGAATTGCAGCGGACGGTCTTATAACGATTATGAAGGAGTGGCGATAGAGATGCAAGGTTTCCCCGATGCTCCTAATAAGCCTCAGTTCCCTTCTCAGTTTTTGAAAGCAAGTGAAGAGTATAGACGCAACATCCGTTTTACGTTCAGATAAGATTAAACACTCTCTTAGAGTCGCATGCCGCAACATGAAACCGGAATATTATCTGTTATAAAGAGGATGGTGGTCAAGTAGCTCCTGACGCAATCTTGTCTTGTCAAGGTGGAGATAAATCTCTGTTGTAGAGATTGATTCGTGTCCGAGCATTTCCTGTATGGCACGCAGATTGGCTCCTCCTTCAAGAAGATGGGTGGCAAAAGAGTGTCGCAACGTATGTGGCGACACTTTTTTTGTAATTCCGGCTCTTGAAGCCAGATCCCGAACCACATAGAAAACCATCACACGTGTCATTTGTCCACCTCTTCGGTTCAGAAAGAGAATGTCGTCGCACCCCGGTTTTATTTTTTGTTGTGCCCGTATCTCCAGATAATCTTTTATTAGGGCAATTGATTCTGGAGACAGAGGTACAAGGCGTTGCTTGTTGCCTTTCCCTGTGACAAGCACGTAACCGTCATCAAGATTTGTCTGGGAGATGCGGATATCTGTCAGTTCGGAAACTCGTACTCCGCTTCCGTAGAGGGTTTCGATGATGGCATGGTTGCGTGGCGTTTCTGCTTTGTCGGGATCAAGAGCAAGAATCATATTGTCAATCTCTTCAAGAGAAAGGACTTCGGGAAGATGTTTCCCGAATTGGGGGGCTTCGAGAAGTTCACATGGATCGGTGTCAATATATCCCTCCATTCTCATGAATCTATACAGTGACCTTATCCCCGAAAGAATGCGCGCTTGTGAGCGTGGGGCGATTCCCATATCCCGTAAAGTGCACAGGAATGTGTGTAAAATATCAGTATCCGCTTCGTTAAGAGGCACTCGTATTGAGTCGAGGAATTCCACAAGGTGTGTAGCATCTCTGCCGTAGCTCTCCAAAGTGTTAAGAGATAGCCCTCGTTCCAGTTGGAGATAATTGCAGAAATCGCGTATCACCAGTTTTGTGTTCCTTATCAACCGCATTGCCTCAAATCAGAAAGAAACTTTATAAAGATTTGGCTGTGTCTGACATCTACTTACGGCCAGGGCGCAGTGGAAACCTTCAAAAACAATGCCCGACTTAGTCTTGGTCAACAGGTCTGAAGCCGTTTTGAAAGGGCGCGAAGAATACAGCAGAACGGCATTCCCGTTATGGCTCAGGAACCTCTCGATTATCTTGTCTTCAAACTCATGATCGTTACCGATAAGGATTGCAGAGCCTTTGTTTGTTTCTGACAGCGCAATATCAGAAAACGGGAATAAGGTACAGCCTGCGCGCTTTAGCGCGATTCTTTTGAGATCGGTCATTCCATGTCCGTATATAATGTTGGCTGTTTCGAGCATTGCAGCGAGTCTGTGTAATTTTATGGCATGGTTTATCTCTCCTGCCGGGATATTTAAAGATGTTCCTGTATGTTTAATATCCTTTTCGGCATAAAATGTGTAATCAGCTCCGATGCGTATGACTCTGCGCGTAAATTCAAAACCAAAAGGTGAATGCACGCCAAATCCTCTCGAGTTTCTGTAGCGTT
Source organism: uncultured Muribaculaceae bacterium (assembly GCA_948788915.1). Taxonomy (GTDB): domain Bacteria; phylum Bacteroidota; class Bacteroidia; order Bacteroidales; family Muribaculaceae; genus Lepagella. Next base: position 10,753 of record CAQFOZ010000046.1, read on the forward strand.
TCAATATTCCCGTAAGCCTCTTCATGGTTCAGGCAGTTTTCAAGTCAGACAACACGATCCGGCATGTTTATTTATTGAAGTGATTTAAACTTTTTTCATCGTTAAGCTTCGTTAAGATTTTGAGGATATTTTCAATATTGAGAAAGGAGCATAGCGGGCTATGAGACTGACGAAATATGGAAAATATACCAAAATATTAATGAAGATTGATGATGAAGAAAACATATTTTCACATTCTTTTAAATTTCGTAAAAAGTTTAAATCACTTCATTTTTGGATCTTTTAGGTTTCTTAATAAACATCATTACGAAGGTTCCGGCTGCCAACAGATAAATTATCGCGACAGCAACTATTGAAATGGTGTTGGTTATTTTGACTGATTTAGGATCGAAACTGAAAACAATATTATGTTCTCCCGCAGGCAGGTTCATTGAACGCAATACGTAATTTACCCTGCCTATCGGTAATTCTTTGCCATCTACAGTTGCTGTCCAGCCCCAAGGGAAATATATTTCGCTGAAAACAGCGACTCCGCCTTTGGCAGATTTGTATTTATATGTAAGCCGGTTCGGTGCGTAAGAAGTCTCATAAATTGTGTCTCCCGGAAGTTTTGGTGAGGCATTGCCGATAATCTGTTCAAACTTGCGGTCTGCTACAGCTATGTGGTTTGTAGGCAATGAGTCAAGCATTGTCATTTCATTGTCTGCATTCTTAACATATATAATGGAATCAACCCACCAGGCGTTGCCTAACGCACCGGGGTTTTCCTGATACTCTTCTCCGTTAAGGAAATATTTGACATTCAACATGTTTATTACACCCATGTTTCCTTTTAGAATCTGATTTGTGAGCAGATCGTTATATCGGGTCAGTTTAGCTGCGTGATATCCTCCTATTGTCTTGTGGAAATAAGAGGACCGTGCCGATTGCATTCCCGGAATATCAAAGACTCTGTAATTGGTGGTGTCCTTAAGTATGGCTTCATCAGCGGCTGTCTTGTTGAAAGTAGTTTCTTCAATGGCAGGTCGTGTGAAGTTTTCGGAGTTGACATATCTTTTGCCTACAAAGAACAGATCAAACAAAGCCACAACAGTCAGCAGACATACGAATAAAGGTTTGTTTGTAATTACATTCTTGAGATATAGCATTATTACGCCTCCACCCAGAAGAATGAATATTAGAGAACGCAGGGAATCAGCACTTACCAGGGAGAGCCTGCTTTCTTTCACTGCATTTATTATGTTATAATATGCAGGATTTGAAAACGCTCCGACTTCAGTAAGTTGATTTGTCTCTTCAGCACTGAAAACTTCTCCGAATATTGACGGGGCAACCCATCCAAGAAAACAGATAAAGGCTCCTATGCCAAAAACTGTATAGAATATCCAACCGGTTTTTTTAAGAAAATCAGGAGTTTCCAATATTTTCTGTAAAGACAGTATGGCAAGAAGGGGGATGGTGAATTCTACTATCACCAAAATGCTTGAGACTGCTCTGAATTTGTTGTATGCAGGAAAATAATCTATGAAAATGTCTGTCAGAGGCTGGAAGTTATGTCCCCAGCTTAAAAGGATAGCGAGGACTGATACTCCCAAAAGAGCCCATTTCATGGAGCCTTCGCATATGAACAGGGCCATTATGGCGAGAAGCAGCACAAACGCACCTACATATACCGGACCATTGGTGAGAGGCTGGTCTCCGAAATATTGAGGGAATTGTGCCATGAACTGTCTTTCTTCCTGCGACATTATTGTTTCGTCGGCTTTGTCTGTGTCTGCGATGGAGAGAAGCTGGGATTCGCCTGCGACAGGCTTGATTGTCGCTCCCCCCTTTACGTTGGGAATGAGAAGCGTGAATGTTTCGTCGATGCCGTAGCTCCACTGTGTAATCGCAGCTCTGTCCATGCCTGTGGAGGCTGCTCCTTCGGCAGGTGTCAGATCTGTGCTTCTGCCTCGGACTGTTTCTTTGGAATACTCGTATGTGTTGTAAAGACTCGCGGAATTCACTCCGATGGCAAGTATCCCGGCTCCGATGGTGCATAGTGTGGCTATACCCCATTGTTTCATCTGTTTGCTTTTTGCCGCGGAATACAGCCATGCTATCATCATTGCAAAAATAACAAAGATGAAGTAATATGACATCTGGGGATGGTTGCTTTGCAATTGCAGTGATCCGAAAAGTGCGGCAAGTGCCGCTCCGGGCAGGTATTTGCCCCGATAGCAAAGTGCGACTCCTCCTATTGTGGGTGGGATGTAGGCAAGCGTTACAAATTTCCAGATATGTCCGGCTCCTATGATGATTATGAAATATGAGGAGAAGCCCCATGCAATTGAGGCAAACAGGGCGTTATACCATTTGAAGCGCAGACAGAGACACATTATGAAGAATCCCAGCATTATCGCGAAAAGCAGATTGGCCGGTGATGGCAACAAGAGAGTGTATACACTCCAGATCCAACTTATTGCTTTGCCTGCCGGATATGACGGTGATATCTGGAAGTTGGGCATGCCTCCGAACAGAGAGTTTGTCCAGCGTGTGGTTTCTCCTGTGGCTTCATGAAAAGCAATGCCTTCCTGGCCGTTTGCAATACCCTGTTGGATATCGTGTTGTTGTAAAACATTCCCTTCCACATCATCCGGGAAGAAAAAAATAATGGCCGTCAGAGCAAGAAATGCTACGGCCAAAATTGTATAGATCTGATTTTTTGACAAATAAGAATCCTTCATATTGAATATGAGTAGGTTGGATATAAGTACGGAAAATTCCGTGTTGTTACTTGGCTTCGGGAGCTACATAGGGCTCGCCGGTATCGATATGAATCTGACGATTCATGCTCTGCTCAAGGGAGATGAGAGTCTCGGTTTCTGTGACACCATGAATGTGCTGGATGTGATCGTTAAGCAACTTCATAAGGTGTTGGTTGTCCTGGGCATATACCTTTATAAGCATAGAGTAGGGACCGGTTGTGAAATGGCATTCAACAACTTCCGGAATATTGTAGAACTCTTTTACTACTTCACGGTACATGGAACCTTTTTCAAGCTTTACGCCAATATAGGTACAGGTGTTAAATCCTAAACGTTTGGGATTTACATTATATCCTGAGCCGATAATCACTTTCATGTCTATAAGGCGTTGAATACGCTGATGGATAGCTGCGCGGGAAACACCGCACTGTACTGCGACATCTTTGGATGGGATGCGCGCGTTTTGCATAATTATGTTCAGGATTTTACGATCGAGTTTGTCGATTTTTTCCATGGGAAATTCGGTTGTTTTAATAATAAAGTTTTTATAATAATCTTAATTTATTGCAAAATTAAACATAAATCAGGTAAAAACAAGGCAATTTTTAGGCGAATGTAGCAAATTGTCAAATTTTAACATTTTTTTGGAGGAATAAACTTTTATGGGAACGTTGATTACAAGTTGCATCATTTTATAAGGATAAAGTGATTTAAACAGTTTCTAAATCACTTCGTTGTCAAGAACGGCATTGCGACCGCGCATAGGCGGAGGTGATAAATGCTGTGGCCAGCCCGATGATTGCTATCGGAATAAGGGTAAAGAGTATGTCCGTATATTCCAAAGCTACGGGGTAAGATTTAATCACCAATGCGCCGGGATCTCCTGCGATTTTGATAAATCCGTATTTTTGTTGTGCAAGGCATAGGATTACGCCTCCGATAATCCCGCTTATTCCGCCTATGCTTGTGATAAATAGACTTTCCCAGAAAAATATGGAACCTATTTTGTGCATGTCCAGTCCAAGAGCCCTGAGAGTGGATAAGGAGTTTTTCTTTTCAAGCACAAGCATGGAGAGAGATGAGATTATATTGAATGAAGCTATAATCAGAATGAAGAACAGAAGCAGGAAAGTGATCCATTTTTCTATTTGAACCATCCTGAAATCCATTTCTTGTTGGCGGGCGCGGTCTTTAACTGTGAATTCTGGCCCGAGCAAAGAGGACAATGCCTTGACCGCATCTTCAGGATTCGTTCCTGCTTTCAGGCTTATCTCTATGGCAGATGCCTCGGTATCGTATTGCAGGAGCTCTGCTACAGTATTGTAATCGGTTATTACCAGATCTTCATCAAAACGTTTTTGGTTCGATTGGAAAATATGGTCAATATATATTGAATCGGTTATGAAAGATGCTGCCGGGTTTGCAAGATTAACCCTGCCATGCCTCTTAGGGGTAAATAATATAAGGTCGTCTCCCGGATATATGTGCAATGTAGATGCCACGCCAACTGAGACATATGATTCCGGTGTGCCCGCTAAACTTTCATCGTTATTCAGAAGAACAGAATCAAGATTAATGATTTTTCGGTATGCGTCAATGTCGACCCCTTTTAAAGTTATAGGCATTTCGCGTGTCCCTTTCAAGGCAAGTGCATTGTCGGTTATTGTCGGGATGGCGGTCTCTACGATATCCGATTTCATTATTTCCTTTGCAATCTTGCCGGCATTGTCGAACACTTTACCTTTGGCCGGAGTCACAATTATGTCCGGAGACATTCGGTCAAGCCGGTCTGCGATAGAATTTCTGAATCCATTAAAAACAGATAACACACATATCATAGATGCTGTGGCTATTGCCATGCCGACAATAGCTACAACAGATATGGCTCCCACGGCATTATGGGATTTTTTTGATATGAGGTAACGCCACGCCAGACGCGGAGTCAAAAATTGTCTCATTGAAGTGATTTAAACTTTTTTCATCGTTAAGCTGCGTTAAGATTTTGAGGATATTTTACATATTGAGGAAGGAGCAAGTCTGGGAGCCGAACTTCGGCCGGGCTATGTGACTGACGAAATATGGGAAATATACCAAAATATTAATGAAGATTGATGATGAAGAAAACATATTTTCACATTCTTTTATTTTTTCGTAAAAAAGTTTAAATCACTTCATTTGTTATCTGAGGCGAGAAGACGGTCTATGTTGTCAATGTAGTCAAGGGAGTCGTCAAGATAGAACTGAAGGTCCGGACATTTGCGTAATACCGATTTAACGGACTGTGCCAGCTCATATCTTACTGTTTTTGACTGCGTACGTATGTTTTCCAGAATTTCAGTGCTTTTCTCTGGCGGAAAGATACTCAGGTAAGCTTTTGCAATGCTGAGATCCGGGGAGACACGTACTGTGCTTACTGTTACCAATACATTTCCCATCGCGGCAGTCTGGCGACGGAATATTTCGCTGAGCTCTTTTTGAACCAGTCGTGATATTTTTGCTATTCTTTTACCTTCCATAATAATCTCTGTTTTTTTATTCTAAAACGTACAAGAATCAAATTTCGTTTATTTTGAGGACCCCGGGGATATTTCTCTCTTTCCCCTTTTGCGGATAAGTGTGACACCGTCACGAATGGGTATAATGACATTTTCAATGTCGTCCCTTCGGGCAATCATGTCGTTGAAAGCCATTATTCCAGCTGTCT
>CAQFOZ010000047.1 GCA_948788915.1 uncultured Muribaculaceae bacterium
GGGCTATACCATCATGAATGAATAGTGTCAATAAGGAATAGCTGAGTAGTTACAATTACCCCCCCCCCGTGTTAAAAATTGTTAAATAGTTATGCATAAAATACTGTCAATGATACAGTCTTGCTCTACTTTGATGATGATTTTGACAACTACTGCTTTTGCCCAATTCTTCCATTGAGGGTTATGCTGGGTCAGAATTATAGGGAACAACTCCCATAATTCTTTCAATGTAAGAGCTTGTAACTTTTATTGTCGCTCATAACAGTCGATCTTTCTGTCTACAATCCTGATGTGTGTCTTGCCTGGCCATCCCATATCCGAGAAAGACACTATATACCACCCGTCTCCGACTGGCTCTATGCTGTAAATACGTGATGTTTCATCTGATCCCGGTTTGGAATCTTGCGCCTTCGTTCTCAATGCACAATAAGCATATCAGTCTATATGACCAAAACATCTGAAGATGATTTGTGTGGGAATATTTTGTCAGGTATTCAATAAAAAATATCAAATAGTGCTTGCCATGTTTTTGCATATTACGGAAACTATAACTACTTTTGTTAGGAAGCGTTGTAATATTTTGAAACCGGCTTTTATGGGCATATGACATATAATGCCCGCAGGACTTCTGGCCTTGTCATTTCTGCCATTCATTCGTATACTTTTGCTGTCAATCATAAACCTCATAAAACTTCAAATATGCAGAAATACAGATATGAAAATAAGATAAGGATATTTATCCTTATAGCCATTGCGGTTCTATTATTATCCTGTATAATACTTGTGAGTTTCTTTAAGACAGGAGAGGAGGCGACCGTTGGGATTTTTTCTCTTGCGATCACTCTCTTAGGCACACTTTTTATTGCTGTTGAACTTAAGAATGGTCAGGACGTTACATGTAGCGACATGCTTATCAATCTTAACAACTATTTTCATGACAGCGACAGACTGATGAATGTGTATGAAACATTGGAGAAAGAAATTTGTTCTGAGAATGGTAGTTGTGAAAATTCCTGGCATGATATCCGTGGAGTTGAGATTGCACAGTATTGTACATTTTTTGAGAATCTCTACCTTCTATACAAACATCACATTGCTGAAATAGAAGATCTGGATGACCTGTTTGGATACCGTTTTTTCATTTTTATGCATAACGCGTATATTCAGGAACATTACATTCTTCCCACATCTTCGTCCTATGTTCAGATATTTAAGCTCTATGGAGCGTGGATTGCTCACCGGAAATCCGTTTATGGGGATAAGTGGCAAAAGAATACACCTCTGGCACATAATGCTTTCTCTGATTCATACCTTAAAAAATCAGTTTATATGACAGATAGTCTCAATAAGGAGTCTCATAGTGAGACTATAGTGACAGACGGACAGGAATTTGTTGTGCGGGAACTCGGTTTTGAGGATTTGAGCCATCTTCTTGCACTTCAGGATGAAATCGTTGCGGGATTGCCCGATAAGAATCTTTATTGCCCGCTGACACGGGCTGAACTTATAGAGTCTCTTCATCTTGATATTGCGTATGGGGTTTATTCTCCATCAAGGGAGCTGGTAGCATTTTCTGTCATAGTTTCTCCCAGAATTTCCGACAGAAACCTTGCCCACGGACTTGATGGGTTTGACGAGTCAGACACGATCACCTTTGATGCAGTTGCTGTCATTCCGGAATTCCGAGGTTTCGGCCTACAACAGAATTTGGTTAAGATCGCTAAAAGACTGGCAAAAGACTGTGGCGTTCACGAGATTCTGACTACTGTTTCACCTTATAATCTTCATAGTGTTAACAATTTCAATAAATCGGGGTTTAAAACGCACTCACGTGTCTCCAAGTACGGAGGGCTTGACCGTCTGATTTTAAATTATAGCCTTTTATATTAGTGAAATATATAGGGCGAGCTTTAATAATAATTGTTAACAGCCTTTCAGCGAAGTTTGATCATACGACCGGGCTCCAGTGGCTCTGATTCTGTAATGAGATTGAGTTGGCAAAGACGTAATGAGGAAATGCCGGTTTTTAGAGATATCTTTTTAATTGTATCTCCATGGCGCACAACATATGTTCGTCTTGATGATTTCATTGCATTCTTGTCACGGCCTGGATGTGATACCTTGGAGCCTTTAGGCAGATAGTCAGGATTGAGATTGGCAGAGAATGAGAATATATCTGCAGGGTTTACGGCTATGCCAAGATAACGGGTTTCGAAATGAAGATGGGAACCCGTGGAATTTCCGCTGTTGCCGCTGAGAGCAATAGCCTCTCCTGTATTTACCCTCTGTCCAGGAAGAACGAATGTGCGGCTGAGATGGGCGTAACGAGTCTCCAGTCCGTCGTCGTGCACAACGGTGACGTAATGTCCGTAACCTTTTGCCTCGTAACAGACCTTGCGGACAGTTCCGGGCAGAGGGACACGTATCGTGTCACCTACCGGCATGGCAAGATCTATTCCTTTGTGCATACGCCCGAACTTGGGACGGTAGCCGAAACCGGATGTAACCCTATGCACATAAAACGGCAACATCAGACCTTTGCTTATTCCAAAACCGCTATTTGATGCATGCATATTGGGTGAGGACGTAGCTAATGAAATAAAATCAAGTGCACCGATACCGTTATTTAAATTATCAGATACAAAATCGAGTGCACTTTTTTCATTGTTACCGGTGGTCTGTCTTGAAAGTAACTCAAGAACTGCTGCTGTTTTGAGACCTTGCCTTTGCTCTGAGTTGGAAATTAAATCGAGGGGTGAAGGCCTCTGGTCTGAAAGAATAGTGAGAATTTCCGCTGCAGGGTCTTGCGCTAACGCGGGTGCCGATAACAGCGGAAATATGAATGTAACAATTATTTTCTTTAATGCGCCATGCATAGTTGACAATGCATTATTCAGAATGTTTGGAATCTGATTCTTGCATATCTTTGTTTGCGGAAGATTTTCTGGATTTAACAAGGGGAGCTATGTAGAGAATCCATACGGCACATGCAACAAATGCAAGGAACGTAAATCCAATAAGAATCATCATCTTGCGTGGGCTTGAAGCACGAACTGGCACAGTTGCCGGAGTCACTATGGCATATACCGGAGTAGTCTCCTGTACTTTAGCCTGTGTCTTCTGTACCCCCAGGGCTGTCTGGTTATAAAGATTGAAAGCAAGTGTAGCCTCATTTTCAAGACGCTCTTTTACCGTCTGTGCTGAATAAAACGCCAAACCTTGATTGCGGTCAAGGTAGTCGGCATAACGTTGCTGTGCCTTATAATAATTTGCCTTTGCTTCCTTGTTAAGCTTTTGTGCATATTCAAGGTCTTTGCGGGCCTTGTTTGTACGATAGTCGGTGATATATTCTTGAAGTCTTGATACCACGGTGTCTGCAAGTATCGCAGACACAAGGGGATCCTGCATCATAACATTGATGGTTACTACAGAGGTCTTGGCATCAACAGATGTAACGATTCTCTGATTGAGAGCCTCGACCATCCTGCTTTCATCCAGAGTTAGCTGGAAATTGTCGAGTTTGTGCTCTTTTGTCACTTCTTCTTCAGACTTCAGTATCCCGATAATCTTGAAGGGAAAGCTAAGCACAGCACTCCACCAGGGAGACTTTGTTTCTTCCTCAAGGAATTGGCTGACTGTCATCTTGCGACCATCTTTTTTAGTGGTTACCTCCACATCAAAAAGAGATGTGGAAAAAGGCACGGAACTCACAACATCGGGATAAAGCGTAGGATAGACAGCATCGGCACCGGATGTCGCACCGGTAGAAAGACCGGCCATTGATGCCAAGGCTCCCAGTCCGCCTGCAGATGATTTGCTGTCTGTGATTTCCGGTGCAAGTTTTACGGACGTCGTATATTCCTTGGGTATACTGAACGCTATCACCAGACCCACAAGAGCACCACATATACTCCAAACTATTAGTTTGCGTCGCTGTTTCCAAAGCGTCGAGGCAAGTTCAAGGAGGTCTATTCCTTTCTCTTCTCCTTCATTATTATTAAAAGAGTCTTCTGACATATATACGATTATTTAAAAATGCTGATGATTGTGGCGGCCATTGTCGCGACAGAAGAAAAACTTGTGGCAAAAGCAAGAACCTTAGTCCAGTCAGTACCGGCGGTCGAAGCCTTGGATGGAACTATAATCTGACATCCGGGTTCTATAACGGTGTTTCTCTTAGCTCGCGCTACGGTTCCGTTGAGATAGACTACAAAGGCTTTCCCTTTGCGAGCTCGCTGGCCATAGCCACCGGCTCGGTCTACGTAATAATTAAGTTTTTTCCCAGGTTCATACAACACAGCATTCGGGAACATCACATCACCTGAAACCTTGACTGTGCTTTGCTGCTGTGGTATAAAAAGGACATCTCCGGGTTGAAGAACAACGTCGTAATGCGTTCCTGGGTTCATCAACGCCTTCTCAAGGTCAATACCTACATTATATGACTCAGAAACATCAATCCTGCTCAAAGCTATAGAATCGCTCATGCCCTTGCCGCTATTGGTCATGGCAAGACGCAGAGCCTCTTTTCTTGCGAGAAACTCATCATCAGAAAGACGGCGTGTAAGGTGCGCGCCCTTTACGTAAGCGCCTTTCAGAATACCTCCGGCGCGATTAACCACATCTGATAGGCGTTCATTCCGTTTCTGGAGCACATAGCTACCCTCGAAAAGCACCTCTCCGTTTACCGAAACAGAGCGCTGTGCGCTATAACCGGGACTTTTGCGTACCTCTACATGATCATAGGGTTTAAGAATGAATCCGTGCCCCTCTCCTACGGCAAGGCCATTTTCTATTGAAATCGAATAGATCTGAGAAAGCTGCTGGGTTGAAGTAGTAGATGTAGGATCGACAATGCGGCGCGATATGTCAACACGAGCTGTGGAGGCTCCCTCCAGAAGACCTCCTGCCTGAAGAATCAGGTCTTCAAGAGTAGTATTGGCCGCGAAAGGATATGAACCGGGACGTGCCACCTGTCCTCCAATATAAAATGCACCTCGCTCCTCAAGTTCATGTATGCTGGAAACGACAATCACATCATTACGTTTTAAAGGCACATCTGCTACTATACCTGCAAGGATATCTTTCAGGTCAAGAGCAATGACTTCTAATTCAAGATCAGGCCCTTCGCGATACAGAAGCACGCGGTCTGTGTACGCATCTTCAGTCACTCCATCAGCTTTTCTTATCAGGTCTCCAACAGTGGAAATCTCACGTCCGATGGCAAACATGCCAGGGCGATATACAGCACCTTTTAATTCAACTCTGTTGGCATAACGGTCAAGGATCGTACCGACAGTAATAATGTCGCCATCCTGAAGACGATAAGATGAGAATTCATCACGCTCAATATTATACAACTCGTTTTCTGTACCTGCCTGACGAGCGAGTCTGACCATACCAGAGTAGGCGTCTCCTGTGAAACCTCCCGCGTATTCGAGAATGTTTTCAATGGTCTCTCCAGGTTTAACTTCATAATACATCGGGCGTTTTACGTTGCCGTCTATGCTGACAAGACGTTCGTATGGCGGTACAATAATCACATCCCCTTCCTGAAGGCGAATATTGCCGGATGTCTTGCCGTTGAAGAGATACTCATATATATCAACACCAGTGATTTTCTTGCCATTGCGCAACACTTCTATGTTGCGGAGGGAGCCGATGTCGTTGATACCTCCTGCACGATATAAAGCGTGGAACACAGAAGAGAATGGCGACATGCGGAATGTACCGGGCGTTGAGACTTCCCCGAGAATGTCAACCTGAATTGTGCGCACCTGACCGAGCGTGACCTGAATTTCGGTTTCCGCATCGTCCATTCCGGCATATTTACGGGAAAACGAATTCTTGATATGCTTGTTGGCATCGCTTATTGTTAATCCGTTGAGATAGACGGGTCCGATTTGCGAAATCATGATGCTGCCCTCCGGCGAAATTGTCTGGCGCAGATGGTCTTCCGAAGTTCCCCATATGTCAATAACAACTTCATCACCGGGACCAAGACGATAATTCTGCGGAGTAGCGATGTTTTCGCCTGGTTCAAATGTGAGCGAACGAGAGTTAAACACTTTGTGCCCGTAGATCTGACGAGCAGACACTTTCCCGTCGGTGCTTTTGTCAACCTCGCGGTCTATATCGACCATCATATCAGCTGACACATCTTTAGATGCATCATGATGCCGTTCTCTTGCAGCTCCTCCGAGTCCTTGAGTTGTGGCTGCAGTCTCACTGTTTTGCTGAGTCTCGAGCGTTGCTTTTATTCTCTGTGCCTGTTCTGGAGTGACACCCTTGGCCATAAGCTCTTTGCCAATCTGTTGATTGCTTTTCCCAGCAGCAGTCTGTTGCTTGATATAGTCTATCACTTGCTGATCTGTCAGGGCAAATGTCATAAGCGAGCATGCCATAAAAAGTGACAAGAAAACACGTCTCATTTTCATCTGATAATATAAATTCGTTTTGTCGAGCCTTCCCAAACTATATAAAGGCGGCAAGACGATAAGATTTAATATAAATAATGAAAGAAAAATTACAACCTCCAAAATAATTGCAAAGTTAAAAAATATATTTGGATTAGATGTTCTTACAAACAGAATATTCTAAAAATTCAAGGTCATTTCCTTTGAAAAAGACTTTAATTTTCAATGTATGTGAGTAGTAGCCGGTTGAAAGCTGTTCTCAACTTAACCCTACGTAGCTATTTCACAGGTTGCGTATGCATTGGCAAAGCCAGAAAAGATTATGATTGTTTAACGTCGCTGGTTGTTAAATACGTGAGTCGGGTTCTTATTTTAGAAGCGTATATCTATTGTAGCAATTGTAACTAATAAAACTTTTTTGAAAGTAATAAACGATATAAGCCATCAGGCTTCCAATAGCCATACCAAAAATTATGTCAGATGGATAGTGTACGCCAAGATATAAGCGAGTGTAGCACTCTAATAAAGCCCAACATATCAATATTGCTGCAATCCATTTTCTTCTGAACCTAAGGTGGTAAAAACGGTAATCGCAAAAGAATTTGCAGCATGGCAAGAGGGGAAGCCATATTTCCCTCCTATATATCCGTGAACTATATGTAACATAGTGCTAACCGGATTGTATGGATTCGTCGGTCTCAGCTGTTGAACGGCAGGACGGATAATGCTGGCGCACAAATCCGAATCCGGCACCTGCCACAACATCTGTAAGCCAGTGACGGTTGTTATACATCCGCAAGAATCCGGTTCCGGCAGCGACGGCATATCCGGCGATACCTATCCACGGTGATACGTCCCAATATTCGCGGCGCAGTATCTCGGCTCCGGCAAAAGCAGTAGCAGTGTGGCCCGAAGGGAAAGAGTTGCGTGTGCTTCCATCGGGGCGTTCAACTCTTGTCAGTGTTTTCACTCCATAAACCGACTGCCCCGTAAGAAGATAAACTGTGCCGGATATAATGGTGAGGTCGACATTATCATGTAGTCCTTTTATCCCGCAAAGTTTTAGAAGTTGTTTAAAAATAAATGTGAAATTTGGGGCGGCTATCTTTTGAATAAAAATCATTTAAGGCAAAGGAGCATAGCGGGCTATGTGACTGCGCCGCGAATGGCTTTTAACAAAAGAGAGCCGGACATAAAGTAAAATTTCACTAACAGACATGACATGTTAAAGATTTTAACTCAAAGATATTCTTTTAAGTCACCTTTAGGGTCGCAAGCTTGGGCATCTTTCTCCTTTCGGCTCAGTCACATAGCCCACTATGCTCCTTCACCTTAAGAAGAAATCTGCTCCAAGCTTGCGACCCAAAATTCACATTTATTTTTAAACAACTTCTAAATAGCACCAATAATAAAATTCACCTTAATAAAATTTACAGTTTGCTAAGGTGAATTTTGTTATTTTGTAAGTCAAAAGATCATTCTGTAGAATATATCCCGGTTAATTTCTTAAACCTAAGACAGTCAATTTTGGTGTTAAGAATTTATTCTTTGCATTTTGAAGCACAATATTTTGCAGAATCCCCAAAAATTTGTAATTTAGCGCTAACAATATTGTTAGTCATTATTGATAATCAAATTTGTTATGGTAAAACAACAAGATAAACAGCAAAATAACGACACCGAAGCTCTGATTCTTCATGCTGCAGAGCGAGAGTTTATGTCGAAAGGGTTCATCGGTGCGCGTACCACATCAATTGCTGAAGCAGCCGGTGTGACACATGCTATGTTTCATTATTATTTCCGTACCAAGGAAAAGCTTTTCGAGAGAATCATCTCTGAAAAGATCACACTCTTGAGGAAAGCAGTAATAGGTTCAATTGGCGACTTGAATGCTCCCTTGGGTGAAATCATTCGAAATATAGTTAACAATCATCTGGAGTTTATTGTAGCTAACCCCGACCTCCCCCGTTTTCTCGTCGGAGAAATTTTCAGTAATCCGGAACGCTCCGCGAGCTTCCTTGACAGCCTTCGTGCGATTGTTCCCACATTCATATCAACGCTTCAAGATAAAATCAACGATGAAGCGGCTAAAGGATTGTGTAGGAGGGTTGACGCAAAAATGCTTATGCTTGATATTGCTTCACTTAATGTATTCGCTTACATGGCGGTTCCGGCTGTGAACGCGGCTCTTGGCGACTGTATGGCCGATGCCGATGCATTTTTTGACCTTCGCAAGAAGGAGAATTACGACACCATCATGAGAAAACTAAGACCGTGACAATATGAAACTCAGGACTATTCCGCTATTGTTGTGTTTGCTGTCATCGTTGCTTATGAATGCTGAAGTGACGATAGAGCAATGTGTGGAGAAGGCTATGGCAAACTACCCTGCCATAAAGAAATATAATCTTATGGCAGCGGCAAATGAAATTGAATTGTCGGATATCAACAAGAGCTGGCTACCAAGAATCGGTGTTTACGGTCAAGTAACAGCACAGAACATAGTGCCATCGTTTCCCGAGGCCCTTTCGGATGTTCTCCAGAATATGGGGCAGGAAATGAGGGGAATGGGCAAAATACAGTATAAGGTCGGCGTGGATGTTTCCCAGACGATTTGGGACGGTGGAGTGTCGAAAGCAAGGAGGGACATGAGCCAGACTCAGGAGGCCGTGCACCGCGCTGCTCTTGAAGTAGAACAGTATCAAGTCCGTCAGCGGGTAGAAAATCTGTATTTTGCAATACTCTTGACTGAAGAACAGATTGCACAGTCGAGTGTAACACATAATCTTCTCTGCGACAATCTAGAAAAACTGCGGTTAATGTTACGCAACGGCACTGCCATGCAATCCGACATCGATATGGTGGAAGCACAGGCATTGACTGTAAATCAGAATATAGTTCAAGCTCGAAGTGCGTCAGACAGCTACCGCAGGGCGCTGGAATTATTCATAGGAGAAAAACTCGGAAATGAGACTCTGGCAATGCCTGTGGCGACAATGCCTGTCAACAATGACCCGGACCGTCCGGAACAGAAGCTTTTCGAGCGTAAGCTTGAGTATAATGATGCCGGAAACCGTCTTGCAAATTCATCGCTGATGCCTAAAATAGGTTGGTTCGCACAGGGGTACTATGGCTATCCCGGGTTCAATTATTTCCAAAGCATGATGAATCGTGATCTTTCGTTTAACATCATTGCCGGAGTGAGAGTTTCATGGAATATCGATTCGTTCTATACAAGGCGCAATACGTCAAGAAAAACGGCTGTCAATGCCGCCGAAATCGCTGCCGACAGAGATATATTTCTATTTAACACTAATGTTCAGTCGGCTTCACAGAATGAGATCATCAAAGGTATCAGAGATATGATGCAGGATGACGCCCGCATAGTCGAATTGCGCTCAAATGTCAGAAAGGCGGCGGAATCACAGTTGTCCAATGGAGTTATAGACGTCACCGTCCTGCTTTCGAAGATTAGTGATGAGAACATTGCAATGCTGACGTCGAAATACCATGAGATAATGCTGATTCATGAAATATATAAACTAAAATATACTCTTGACCGATGAAAACAATCATATATGTCGCTGCAGGACTTTTGCTTTTTTCAGCCTGCAACAATAAACCCGATTATGATGCAACCGGAATTTTCGAGGCAACAACTGTGACTGTCTCGGCTGAGACTGCCGGAAAGATTCTCTCGATTGGAATATCTGAAGGCGACAGCATACGAGCTGGAGAGAATATCGCCGTAATCGACACAACACTGCTTATGCTTCAACAGCGCCAGATTGGCAGCCAAAGACAATCGGCTGAAAGTATATCTCCTGATATTGCGGCACAAGCTACGGCTCTGCGCACTCAAATTGCACATCAGCAACATGAGTGCGACCGGCAGCGTCGTCTCCTTGTTGATGGTGCTACCACGCAGAAACAATTCGACGATACCAAGGCACAACTTGAAATGCTTAATGGGCAACTCACTGCACTGCTTTTAACTCTTGGTAAAAATCGAACATCTATATCAGAGAATGCTGTTGCAATTCAGTATCAGTCGGAGCAGATTGCCGAACAGATTGCAAAAAGCAAAATCAATTCGCCATTGGCAGGGACTGTACTCGTGAAATATGCCGAACCGGGCGAATATGCCGTCCCGGGCAAAGCTCTATGCAAGATAGCGGACCTTGAAAACATCTATCTCCGTTCATATTTCACGGCAAATCAACTTGCAGATATCAAGATTGGTCAGAATGTAACGGTAATCGCTGATTTCGGAGGCGACGAACAGTACGAATATCCCGGTAAGATTACTTGGATTGCCGAGGAAAGCGAGTTTACGCCTAAATCCATACAGACAAAGGACAGCCGGAGTAATCTTGTTTATGCCGTAAAAGTAGCTGTAAAAAACGACGGACGCCTGAAACTCGGTCAATATGGAGAAGTGAGGCTATGAGAAAAGCCATTGAAATATCAGGATTATCAAAAAGCTACGGAAAACTTTTAGCTCTTGACAACATAAGTCTGAGTTTGGACAAAGGAGAACTTTTCGGGCTTATCGGTCCAGACGGTGCGGGCAAGTCATCCCTCTACAGAATACTCGCCACTCTGTCGCGACCGGACAAAGGCAGTGCCTGTGTTTGCGGTCTTGACACAGTTATAGATTATGGCCGGATACGCACAAAAATAGGTTATATGCCGGAGAGGTTCTCGCTTTATCAGGATTTGACTGTATCAGAAAACCTTCAGTTCTTCGCATCTTTGTTCAGAGTTTCAGTTTACGATAACTACGACCTTATCGCTCCTATTTTCGGACAGTTAGAACGCTTTCCAAATCGCAAGGCAGGAGCCCTGTCAGGTGGTATGAAACAGAAACTGGCTCTGAGTTGTGCACTTATACACCGCCCGGAGATCCTTCTGCTTGATGAACCGACCACAGGCGTTGACGCAGTGTCACGCAGCGAGTTTTGGGAAATTCTTTCCTGCCTGAAACAACAAGGAATAACCATACTTGTCTCGACGTCTTATATGGACGAGGCCACGCAATGCGAGCGTGTGGCTATGATGGACAAGGGACGGATCCTTAAGACTGGCACGCCTCAGAACCTTGTGGCCGGACTTGGAGAGAATCTCTACAACGCCACGGCTTCTGATATGTTCCGTCTGCTGTCGGAGCTGCGCCGTCTGCCGGAGGTAGTTGACTGTTACACTTTTGGAGCAACACTCCATGTTGTAGGCGCTGACGGTTTTGACCCGAAGAAAACCTCCGGTATGCTGAAATCGGCTGGATTGTCCGCTGTAAGCATATATCCGGCGGAAGGCAATATCGAGGACTTGTTCATAAAACTCACGCTCAATGAAAGACAATAACAATACGGTCATATCGGTCAGAAATCTCACAAAAATGTTTGGTTCGTTCTCCGCAGTAGATCATATTTCATTTGACGTGGGGCGTGGAGAAATTTTCGGTTTTCTCGGAGCCAACGGAGCCGGGAAGACGACAGCCATGCGTATGCTTTGCGGACTGAGTTATCCGACATCCGGCGATGGTTTTGTAGCCGGATGCGATATAAACACACAGGCAGAGAAAATAAAGCGACGGATCGGATATATGAGTCAGAAGTTCTCTCTTTATGGAAACTTGACCGTTATGGAGAATCTTCGGCTGTTTGCAACTGTCTATGGAATGTCAGACAAAGAGATTAAGGAAGCCTCGACCCACATATTCAGAAATCTTGAAATGGTAAATATGCGAGACACGCTCGTAAAAGAGATTCCTGTGGGATGGCGTCAGAAAATCGCTTTTGCCACCGCGACCATACACCGTCCAGAAGTGGTTTTCCTCGACGAGCCGACCGGAGGTGTCGATCCGATTACCCGCCGCAAGTTCTGGGAACTGATATATAAGGCTTCATCGGAGGGTATGACTGTGTTTGTTACAACTCACTATCTTGACGAGGCAGAGTATTGCAGTCGCATTTCAATCATGGTTGACGGTTGCATAAAAGTTCTCGACACACCGCATGAACTGAAAAAGAAATATAATGCCGCGACTATGGATGAAGTGTTCCGAATTGTCGCCAAAGATGCCAAGAGAGGAGAATAATATGGCTATGATTCATTCGCTTATAAAAAAGGAGACCCTGCACATCTTGCGCGACAAACGCACGATGCTTATAACCCTGCTGATGCCGCTGGTGCTTCTGCTGCTATTCGGCTTCGCCATATCCACCGAGGTCAACGACGTGCGGATAGTTGTAGTGGTTGAGAATCATACCGACCGCACAAGGCAAATTATTGAGAAATTAAAAGTCAATGAGTACTTTGCCTTTCAGGGACTTACATCAACAGGCGAAGTGGAATCCCTGCTGAGAGCCGGGAAAACAGATGCCGCTCTGTTTCTAAGGGATAATAACGGGATGCTAAAATCCCAGATTTTGGTCGATGCTTCCAACACAACATCGGCTCAGGCAATAACAGGATATATTGAGGCTGTTTTGCATAATGGTTCTGCAACGTCTCAGGTCCTGACATATACGCTCTACAATCCACAGATGAAAAGTGCCTACAACTTCGTTCCCGGCATAATGGGTATGATATTCATATTGATATGTGCCATCATGACATCGGTCTCCATTGTGCGGGAAAAAGAGACGGGAACTATGGATCTTCTGCTTGTGTCTCCGATAAAGCCTCTGTCGATTATTCTCGGCAAACTTGTGCCTTACTTCTTGTTGTCGTGCATTATCTTAGCCATAATGCTGCTGATTGCATATACGCTACTCGGATTGCCTTTCTCTGCCGCAGTAGTCAATGTCATTGTCATATCTCTGATATACATTATCCTTTCATTGTCCATAGGTCTGCTCATATCCACCATCGTCAGCACACAGCTTACGGCTTTGATAGTGTCTGCGGTAGCGTTCATGCTTCCGGTGATAATGCTCTCAGGTATGATATTCCCGGTTGACAATATGCCTGTCGCGCTTCAATGTATTTCCTGCATAATCCCGGCACGCTGGTATATCGAAGCCATGCGAAAACTTATGATTCAGCAGCTTGACATAAGGTTCGTGATTCAGGAAATAGCAATACTATTGTCAATGACAATTGTTCTGCTTACGTTGTCTGTTAAAAAATTCGGTTCCGTGAAATGATAAATACAAGAATACTGAAAGTGCTTCTTAGCAAAGAGATCGCATTGATGAAGCGTAATCCCATCATACCGAAAATCATATTGATAATGCCATTGATGGTGATGCTCGTGATTCCACTTGTTACCAATCTTGATGTCAAAAATGTTAATGTCGCGGTCGTTGACAACGACCACAGCCAATTGTCGTGTCGCATTATGTCTGACATGGAGCACTCCGTTTTTATTACCATTTCATCAGTAAGCGACAGCCATAAGACAGCATTGAGGAATATTGAAAACGGCAAAGCGGATGTATTGCTATCCATTCCTTTGAATTACGAGAAGAATCTTAACGATGGTAACGCCTTGATCGATGTCGAGGCAAATGGAGTGAATGCCATCAAAGGGATGCTCGGTATAAGGTATGTCTCACAGTCTGTCATGGAGACTCTTGCCGGGTGGCGGCAGGAAGCAGGTATTACAGAGAGACTCTCCGAAATCAGTGTTATAAACCGTTATAATCCTACGTTGAATTTCCGCAATTATATGATTCCGGCACTTATAGTGGTGCTCCTGATTATAATCTGCGGCTTTCTGCCTGCTCTGAATCTCGTAAGTGAGAAGGAAAGCGGTACGATTGAGGCTATGAATGTAACGCCGGTCAGCCGCCTCACATTTGTATTGTCCAAACTTATACCGTTCTGGATTATAGCCTTGTTAGTGGTCACGGTAGGTATAATTGTAGGCTGGCTTGTATATGGTCTTGTGCCGGAAGGTAACATCGGGGCGATATATCTTGCCACAGTGCTGTTCAGCCTCGTTATGTCAGGGCTAGGAGTATTGATAGCCAATCAGTCGTCAACGATGCTTCAGTGCATCTTCGTGATGTTTGCATTTATCATGGTTTTCCAACTGATGAGTGGACTTTTCACCCCTATAAGCTCAATGCCCCAATGGGCGCAGTATCTTACATACGCAGTTCCTCCGCGCTACTTCATAGAGATAATGCGGGCAGTATATCTCAAAGGCGCTACGATTACAGAGCTTTGGCTTCAATATGCCGCCTTAGCTACTTTTGCAGCTTCAATTTTGTCCCTTGCTGCTCTTACGTATAAGAAACAATCCTGAGCAAATAAATTGATTCCTTAAACTCTCGTTTGATTGATTTTTCAAGAAAGATATTTAACATTGTTTTGAATTTGAGCGTGGTGATCCGGCGAAAATCTGGCGGAGGTCACCACATTTTTATTGCCGAGACATGGTTAAAGCCTGTTAAAGTACGGGGCTGTAAGGCGGTTATGTGGGGGTTGAGTGATGCCGAATGATTTTGAATGAACGTGACTTGACTATTGATTATCAGTATATCAGCTCACAATGCAAAATAATATGAGCCTATGCTGGTGCGCATAACATACAATATTACAAAGGGTTAGCATGGGTGTGGTGCCTTTTATCTCAGATCGGTTTGATTCAAGCGGACTTCGATGATTTTCAATTGTGGTGACCAGGAGGGGTGTGTATGAACAAAAGACCGATAACTTATTGGTAATTAGCGGTCTTTTGTGGTGCCATCAGCGCCATTTTTAGTGAATTGTAATGAATCGCGGTGAATGGCCTTAAATGCTATTACGCTATATATCAGCGGAATTAAACTGAACTGAATTTATTTTCGGGTGTTAATATTCAAGAATTATAGGTAACTTTATAGGTGACTTTTCAAAAGTTACCTATCTTTGCAGTCGGGGAATCGAACTTTTGAAGATTCTGACTTTAAGGCATTAAAGTTACCTATTGAGTTATATCTAAAATTCCATACTATTATGGCAAAGACTCTCTCCAGATTCTATCTGCTCAAAAAAGGACGAGAACAAAGATAAGGCAACCCTCTTCGTGATGGCGCAGGACCCGATACGCAAAATGGATGTTCAGTTTACCACTCGGCTCCGTGTATCGGTGCCGGAGTGGAAAGTGGCTGTGTCAAGTGAGGACACATTGGCAAGGCATCGCAAGGAGTGTCCGAAACTGCATGACAAGCTCGGTCGTATCGAGGTTATGCTCAAACGTGAGATGGAGGCTCCGGAATTTGACCGCGAAAAAGTCAAGCATGAGATAATGGCTATCGCAGACCCTGAGAAATCCGAGATTGTGCGCCGTCAGCAGGAAGCCGAAACCATTGCAAGGGAACGAGAGGAACAGCAGCAACGGGAAGAAGCGGAAAAGGCTCGTATTGCCACTGAAGCAGAACGCGCGAATATCTGTTTTCTTGACCGTTTTGTCGAGGAGATAATGAGTATAATCTTCCGTCGGTGGTTGACCAGATTCTGAACCGTTACATAAAGGAGATACTGAAAGACCTTTCCGGGAAGGTGCCGACACTTGCGGTCAAGGTGCCGACAAAGCTCACGATGAAGCAGAAGGAAAAGGAGAAAGCCGGGGAACTGACGGTAGAGCGCAACGACA
>CAQFOZ010000048.1 GCA_948788915.1 uncultured Muribaculaceae bacterium
TTTTGCCCTTGCCCGCATCCGCTATTTTTTTCGTCGAATATTCTTCGTATATTTGTGAGTTAATAGACTGAATAATGAAGATTTTTACATCAAAGGACATACATGAGATAGACGGGGCAACTTGTGAGATGCAACAAATTTCGTCGATTGAATTGATGGAGAGAGCTGCTTCAAAGGTAAGTAGCGAGTTGATATCAAAGTTTTTGCCATCACAGAGATTTGTCTTTATGGCAGGTCCGGGTAATAATGGCGGAGATGCTCTTGCGGTGGCTCGGATACTTATCGAGCATGGTTATAATAATATCGAGATTTTCTTTTTTAATGTAACCGGTAAGTTGAGCCATGATTGTGAAGAGGAGAGGAAAAAGCTTATAACTTTAGACGGTGTGAACTTTACTGAAGTTTCCAAAGAGTTTAATCCACCATCTCTCGGTTCTTCTGATGTTGTTGTAGACGGTCTTTTTGGTTCGGGCCTTAATCAACCGTTAACAGGCGGTTTTGTAGCTGTCAGTAGACTTATAAACGAATCAGGTGCATATGTTGTTTCTATTGATGTACCCTCGGGACTTTTTGGGGAGTGGAATCATAAGTTGAACAGACGGGATATAATCCATGCCAATAAAACTTATGTCTTTCAGATACCACGACTGTCTTTTTTCTTTGAAGAAAATGCAAGTCTGATCGGAGATTGGCAACTTCTTGACATAGGTCTTGATTCACAAAAAATAAAAGAATTGTCTACCGATTATATGTTGGTGGAGAGTCGCAATCTAAGACCATTGTTGAAGCCAAGGCAACCATTCACTGCAAAGCGGGATTATGGTTCAGCTCTTTTGTTTGCCGGGAGTACAGGAATGATGGGAGCTGCAGTAATGTGTGCGAGGGCAGCTCTAAAATCCGGAGTAGGTCTTGTGACTGTGCATGGTGCGAAAGGAGGCCTGCAGATTCTGCAGTCATCGGTGCCAGAAGCAATGTATGAACCGGACAGGAATGAACATTTTATAACTGATATGCGTATTCATCATGAGCATCAGGTGGTGGCTATTGGTCCGGGTATAGGCTGTAATGAACATACAATAGATGCTCTTGAGAATTATCTGCGTACCTGTTCTGTACCGTTGGTCCTTGACGCAGATGCGTTGAATTGTATATCAAGACGCCCTGCAATGCTTTCACTCCTGCCGGCTAAGACAGTAATAACTCCTCATATAGGAGAGTTTGACCGTTTGTTTGGGAACCATAATTCGTCGGAGGCAAGATTGCAGAAGGCCATAGAAATGGCAAAACAATATAATATTATTATTGTGCTGAAGGGGCATTATTCAGTTACCATACGGCCTACAGGACGCGTATATATAAACCCAACCGGGAATCCGGGTATGGCCACAGCAGGCTCGGGCGATGTGCTTACAGGAATAATAGCCTCGTTTATTGCTCAGGGCTATAAGCCTGAACATGCTGCCATGATAGGTGTGTTTGTGCATGGATTGGCCGGAGATATGGCTGCTGATGAAGTTGGTGAATTTGGAATGACTGCGAGTGATATTTCCAATTATTGCGGAAAAGCTATTGCAGCTATTTTTGAAAAGAAAATATAAAAATAGAATATATGAAGTCTTTGAAATATATAATTGCTACAGCTCTTGCTGTGATTGTTACGGAAACTTTGTGTGCACAGAATACGAAGTTGCTTACTGCTGACAAGCATAATGAGTATGGTCTTGTATATACTCTTCCAAAGACAGCTCTTCAAATTGAGGTTACAGCCAGGAGAACAATAAAGAAGGCCGGACCATATTACCAGTATGCCAAGAAATTTGTAGGTACGGATAATGTTATTAAACATGATTCTGAGTCTTGGGAAATTACTGATGTTGATGTTAGCAGGTATGGTGTGGCTGACAATGACAACCGATATCTTATGCAGTTGAAAAATGGGTCAACATCTTTTATTTGTGTTGCGGATGATGGAATGCTCGTTGCTATAAACAAGCAGGTAGATATATCACAAGATGAGCCGGTAGACCTTACGGTAAATCCCAGGGAAGAGAATATTGATATTAATGAATATCTGCAGTATGTCAATGAGGATTTTATAGCATCTCAAAGTAGTGCCAAGCGTGCACAGATGCTTGCAGAAAATTTAATGGAAATTCGTGAAGCAAAGGTGTCGTTGACGAGGGGAACTGCAGAGACTATGCCTCAGGATGGCAAACAGCTCGAGTTGATGTTAAATTCATTGAGCCATCAGGAAGCTTCAATGATGGCCGCTTTTATTGGAATAGAAAAATCAGAAACAGTGACGCGCACATTTACATATATGCCGGATGAGGATGGAAAGGTTGTGCTTTTCCGCATGAGTGATTTTTCAGGATTTGTCGGGGCGGATGATTATTCAGGTGATCCTGTATATCTCAATGTGAAAGTAGTGAGCCGAGGCACAATGCCTGTGGATGCGAAAGGAGAAGAGAAGAAAATTCCCAAAGATGCCGTAATCTACAATATACCTGGTACGGCACAGATATCTATTGCAACATTGGGAAAGACATTATATTCAAAAGAATTGGATTTTGCTCAATATGGCGTGAAATTTGGTTTGGCCCCAACATTGTTCAGTGTGAAAAAGGAGAGATCTTATGCTATATTTGACGCTGTGACAGGTACATTGACAGAGATAGGAGAAGATGGAGGTCAATAGGTCTGTATCACTTTCACAGCTTCAGCTGGTACTTGGAAATACAATACGGTCTAACCGGGATCTCCAGAATATATGGGTGACCGCAGAATTAAGCGATCTGAGAATTGCGGGAGGTCATTGCTACATGGAGCTTATAGAAAAGGATACATCGGGCAATACGGTAGCAAAATTACGCGCAATGATATGGGCAAGTATTCTGACACCTTTACGCCGTAAATTCTATATTGCTACAGGAAAAGATATCTCCAACGGGTTGAAGGTGATGTTGCGTGGCTCGGTGAATCATCATAATCTTTATGGACTGAGTTTTGTAATTTCTGATATAGATCCCTCGTATACCATGGGGGATTTGGAGCGTTTACGCCGTGAGATATTGCAAAAATTGCAGAATGAAGGTATTCTTGACCGTAATAAATCTCAGACTGTTCCCTCCGCTCCTCAGCGAATAGCAGTGATATCGGCTGCTGGAGCTGCCGGTTATGGTGATTTCATAAATCAGCTTGGTGCAAATCCGGATGGCTTTAAATTTTATCCGTTTTTATTTCCTGCTATTATGCAGGGTGAAAGAACATCTGCAAGTGTCCGCCATGCACTTCAGTTGGTGGAGTCTACAATAGATTTATGGGATTGTGTGGTAATTATAAGAGGAGGCGGCGCTACTACAGATCTGAACGGATTTGATGATTATGAATTAGCCAGAAGTATAGCATTGTTTCCCCTTCCTGTAATTGTTGGTATAGGACATGAACGGGACCGCACGGTTCTTGATGAAATAGCGTGTGTGAGATGCAAGACACCCACGGCTGTTGCCGCCTATCTTGTAGATTCGTTAAGAAGATCTTATGCAGATGCTGTGGAGAGAGTTCGCCGTATTGCAAAATACTCATCTGACAGATTGAGTGGCGAAAATTATAGAATTGCAGGAATAGAGTCTTCATTCCCGGTTATTGTTGAGGCAAAATTACTTAGATCTGAGAAGGAATTGAATTGTATTGCCCATGATCTGGAGAGGGGGGTATCAAAACTTATTTCAAGGCAAAATGAAAAACTGCAGAAGCTGTTGCATTTGCTGGAGATAAATGCGTCGAGAGTGCGAGGACATGAAAGTGAACGCGTTTCAATGCTTAAATACAGATATGAGAAGGCTCTTGAAAGTTTTATGGATAAACCTCGTGTGAGACTACAGAATATTGAAAATATGATACGTGTCTTGAGCCCTGTAAATACATTGCGTAGAGGATATTCCATCACGCGTGTAGATGGAAAGGCTATAAAACACCCCGGAGATGTAAAGAAAGGGAGTTTAATCGAAACAATTCTTATGGATGGTACCGTAGTGTCCTCGGTTACTCAAGTCTTAGATAAGTAAGTGTTCAAATTTAAATGACAGTAAGGAGTTTTTTATTTTAATACTTCCTTAAAAGGAAATATAATCATAATATATCATGGAAGAAATGACATACAGCAAGGCCATTCAGGAACTTGAGAACATAATTGTAAAGATGGAATCCGACAATTGCGATATAGATGACCTGTCTAAATATACAACTCGCGCTTTGAGCCTTCTAAAATACTGTAAGGAGCGTCTGTTCAAGACAAATGAAGAAGTTGAACACTGTCTTGAGCAATTGCGCGATGCTCTCCCGGAGGGGTAAATAAAAGACTTGTTATTGCCTATTCACGGTAATATATACGTTTTACACGTGGAGAAACCGATGTGAGAACCTCGTAAGGAATAGTGTCCAGAGTGTCGGCAAGTCTTTGTAAAGGTGCATTGTTACCAAATATTTCTACAGAATCACCTATTTTACAGTTGATTCCGGTGATATCAATCATGCAGGCATCCATGCAGATATTTCCTATTGTTGGTGCCCATTGTCCGTTTACCATTACGGAAATATTTCCCTTTCCGAAATGACGGTTCATGCCATCTGCATATCCGATGGGAAGTGTGGCTATACGCGAGTGGCGTTTAATCTTGCCGAAACGCCCGTAGCCAACCGTTTCTCCCGGCTCATATTCCCGTATAGCTATTATTACAGTGCGAAGAGTTGATACTGTAGCGAGAGGCTTTTCCATTTCAGGAGGAAGTGTGTTCGCTCCATACAGACCGATACCGAGACGGGCCATATCGTAATGATGTTCCGGAAATCTTAGTATGCCGGCGGAATTTAGTACATGGCGCAAGAACGGAGTTCTGGATACAGACAGCATGTAGTCTGTGTATTTTCTGAAACGGGTTAACTGTAATTCTGTGAAATCATTCATGTCCGGACAATCTGCAGTCGCAAGATGGGAGAAAGCGGATCGGATACAAATTTCATCATTTTTGTTAAGAATATCCATAAGTCTTGGTAATTCATTTTCAATGAATCCCATGCGATGCATTCCGGTGTCAAGCTTAATGTGCACAGGAT
Source organism: uncultured Muribaculaceae bacterium (assembly GCA_948788915.1). Lineage (GTDB taxonomy): Bacteria > Bacteroidota > Bacteroidia > Bacteroidales > Muribaculaceae > Lepagella. The sequence goes on from CAQFOZ010000048.1 coordinate 5,116, forward strand.
AATTCTTGATTCCATTCTTTTTTGCTTCAAGAATCATGTCATTAAGCATGTCAAACGAATATATTTCCGGCTCAAGTCTGTTGGCAAACATTGACTTATAATTCACTACTTTGGGGTTCATTACCATAATAGGCATGGTAATACCCTGTTTCCGTAAGTCGATACCTTCGTCAAGTACTGCTACGGCAAGATATGCGGCACCGCAATCCTGCAGTGTCTTTGCTATCTCATAGCTTCCTGCTCCATATCCTGAAGCTTTTACCATACAGACAATACCGCATGACGCGGGTATAAAGCTTCTGAAATAATTGTAATTCCTTACAACAGAATCAAGGTTTACTTCAAGGACTGTTTCATGCTTTCTGGTTTCCAGCATTTCCGCTACCACAGACAGGTCAAATTCCTGAGACCCTTTCAGCAAGATTATTTCATCTGAAAAATCAGATGTAGAAAGTGATTTCATAAGATCTGACACATCCTTAAAAAACATAGCTGTTTCCCCGAACAATTCACGATGTTCATAGATAATTTGTCCTACACCAATAAATCTGGATATATTTGCCTGTTTAACCACAGCAGCAATTGATTTGCATACTTCTTCATTAGTAGATGATTCGTGATGTATGTCGCTAAGAATCAGAGTAGTGGTCTGTGAAGGGGTTTTACGTCTACGCATAAAATCCACAGCTGGCAGTAGTGAAGAAAAATCAGATGTATAAGAATCGAGTATAATGGAGCAATGATTAACTCCTTCTGTTACATTTAATCTGGTCCCTATCTTATGAAGTTTGGAGAATCTTTCCGAGATATCTTTTCTACAAATGCCTCTGTGGAGCATAAAAGCAAGGGCATTTGCCGCATTTTCATAATCTTCGTCGGAGCATAAAGGAGCTGTCAAAGAAGATTCGATATTGTTGTAAATGTAATCGAAAGTACACATGCCATTGCTCGCGGCTTTCTTTCGGATGAAAAGGGTAGTGTCAGGATCTGTAAAGCTCCATGAAAATAAGTTCTTGGATTCTTTATAACAAGAGACAGCATCTGCTATCAAGGGATAATCTTTACAAAAAATAATATCTTTTGTTGAATCTGTTGCCGCAAGCAAAGCTTTTTCTTCCGCTTTTTGTTTCAGAGATTCAAAACCTTGAGAGTGTGGCGTGTCTATGTTTGTTATGATAACGCAGTCTGGCTGGATGCAATCGGCGAGTTTTTTCATCTCTCCTGATTGAGAAATGCCCGCTTCTATTATTGCAAGTGAAGATGCCGGATTAATCTGCCACATGGATAAGGGCACCCCTATCTGGGAATTATAGCTTCTTGGACTGCGTGATATATTAGCAAACGGTTCCAACAACTGATAGATCCATTCTTTAAGAGTCGTCTTCCCGCGAGAACCGGTAATCGCTAATATTTCATTTGTAAACGGGTGTTTGCGTGATGCTATTTTTTGCAGGGCGGATATGGTGTTTTCAACAACAAACCAATTGATATCTTTTTTTTCAGAGAGAGAAACAGGAATCTTGTTTACTACAAAATTCCGCACTCCTTTTTCATAAAGAGATGCGACATACCGGTGTCCGTCATTACCCTGAGTGGGAATTGCAAAAAACAGAGTATGGACGGGATTGCCAAGAGAACGGGAATCAGTAAGTAAATCAGTTATATATGATTCTTGTACAGAAGAAGTAATAGAAAGGATATCAGCTATTTCCTTAGTTGTGATTTTCATCGGATATTTTGTTGAAAAATTGTATTCAAAGTTAATACTATTTTATAAACTGTTTCTAAGAAATTTGATAAAAAAAGGCGTGTAATCGCTACACCCCTGTTTTTCCATTCAACCTCAATATCCATCGCGGCCGAATGTGAATCCTAATTCTAATTTAACTATTAATCCATAACTTTACTAATGCAACAAATTTGTCATGATGATTTAAGAAATTGTTTATGAGTTTATCCTGATTCATAGATTCTCGAAATAAAACTCAGTTCCTTAAATCATATTTCTATTAAGTCTTATCCAAAAACATTGAATTCACATTCAATAATGCAAATTTATGCACTTTTATCAAATTTTCAAAATTTCAACTCATAATATTTTAGAAACGGTTTAAATTTAAGTCAGAAATTTTATTTTGACATAATATATATCCTGATATATCGTGATAAATACTGATAAAACATGATTTATAAGGATTTCATCGGTTACAATGTCCGGTCGGTCGTGCCCTTTTCAACTTGCGTTTTGTATAATTGCTGTATTGAGTTCATCCATTGCATGTCTACTCCGATTTGTGCCGTGCGATCCAAAGCAACCGGTACAACTGAAATATATCCGTGTTCAAGACACCATTCGTCAGTGTTTTCGTTTTCTGGCTCTTCGTTCTCATATTTGCCGGTCAGCCAATAGAATTTATTCCCATGAGGATCTGTATACTCTTTATATTCGTCGTTCCATTTGCCTTTGCATGCTACAGCAAGTCTCATTTGTTCCGGAATACAGCTTATGTCAGGTATATTGACATTTAGGCAGACATTTTCTGGAAGACCATGTTCAAACACTTGCTTTACAAGTAGTTTTATGGCAGGTATGCAATATGAGAAGTCTGCGTCGGCTGAATGATCTGTCAATGAGAATCCTATTGATGGGATACCGAAAGCGCATCCTTCCATTGCCGCACCCATCGTTCCAGAATACAGCACATTGATAGCGGAGTTTGATCCGTGGTTGATACCGGAACAGACAAGGTTTGCCGGGCGAGGCAATACAGTATGCATGGCGAGTTTTACACAGTCGACAGGCGTGCCGTTAACTTTGTACATTTTCGCTCCCATATAATCCGGAAGCGGAGTTAAACGAATAGCATCGTTTACAGTGATTGCCATGGATTTTCCTGATTGAGGATATTCCGGACATATTGCCACAACATCTCCGAACTCAACAAGAGTTTCGATTAAGGCCTTAACACCTTTGGATGAGTAGCTATCATCGTTGCTTACAAGAATCAGAGGTCTCTGGGTAGTATCCATCGTTGTTTAAATAGTTTCTTATATTTTTATAATATTTTTGCCTAACAAATAATGTTCTATTACAATATTGTGGTTGGCTCCAGGTTGCTTACATAGAATATCTTTTTCAGGATAAACCGTATAATTCTTTCGCATTGTTTTAAAATCCTTATGGGCTGATAAAATTGCTTTTGCGTTGGCAAAATCCATTTTTAACACGAACATAATAAAAGCAAGCGAGTCATATAAACGCCGTATGATAAGTTTCCTTCTGCCAATCTTTTCAGGAAGGTTTTTATGCAGCAGCAGGAGATTGTTTCGGAAATTAAGATAAGTCTTTTTAGGATTTCCCTGATTAAGCGAGGCTCCTCCGATATGGTACACCTTGGATTCGGAAGTGGCACAAATTCGCAAACCATTGTTCAATATTCTGCAGCAATAGTCTATCTCTTCCATGTGGGCAAAAAAAAGCGGGTCAAGGCCACCGAGTTTAAGATATAGATCACGTTTTGTCATCAGGCAGGCACCGGAAGCCCATGTAATGTTTGATAGGCCATCGTCGTATTGTCCGGAATCTTCTTCAACTTTGTCGAAAAGCCTGCCGCGACAGAACGGATATCCGTTTTTATCAAGATAGCCTCCGGCAGCACCGGCATATTCAAAATACTTATTATTGTTGTATGCCAGTATTTTGGGTTGTATGGCTCCTATGTCATGATTTTCTTCCAGAATTTTCAATAACGGTTGCCACCATCCGTCTGTTGTTTCTACATCAGAATTTAATAATACGACGTAGGGATAATCACAAGCTTCGATTGCACGGTTATATCCTTCGGCAAATCCATAATTTCTGTCAAATTGCAGTGTGATGACACCTTTGCAATTGTGTCTTACCCATTCCAACGAGCCATCGTCCGATCCGTTGTCTGCAACTATAAGGTCAGCCAAATCACAAATTGTATTGGCCGCTATGGATGGAAGAAACTTCTCAAGCAGTTTTTTTCCATTCCAGTTCAGAATAATAACACCAAGTTTTTTCATCAGGAATATAAAATTTCTGCTAAAAGCGAGTCTGGATCATCTGGATCTACTTTAGTTAGTTTTACTTTAGATAGCCCGTTTATCAAATTCTTATCGTATGGAACTGTGACGCGGATATAGTTCTTGGTAAATCCATGCATCATGACAGCTCCTCTTGCGGGTTGTTCCCATAAAACTTCTGCAGTTTGACCCAAATGTCTGTTGTAAAAGTCACATAACTTCTTGTCGGAAATATCAGTCAGTATTTTTACCCGCTTATGTCTTAATGCGTTTGGTACGGCATCTCCTAATGCAAGAGCGGCTGTTCCCGGTCGTTCGGAATAGGGAAATACATGCAGACGCGTAATGTCAAGACCGGAAATGAAACTGACGCTCTTTTCCCATTCTGTTTCTGTTTCGCCACGTGCGCCTGCAATTACGTCTACCCCGATAAATGCATCGGGAATCAGTCTGTTTATCATATTTATGCGCGATGCAAAGAGAGATGTGTCATAATGACGATTCATTTTTTTGAGCACATTGTCCGATCCAGATTGCAGCGGGATATGGAAGTGTGGCATGAATCTGTGAGATTTCAGGGCTACCCATTCAATAATTTCCTCAGTCAGTAAATTCGGCTCAATTGAAGATATCCTATAGCGGTCAATACCATCAATTGTGTCAAGAGCTTTGATAAGATCAAAAAATGTTTCACCTGTGTTTTTTCCAAAATCACCTATATTTACACCTGTAATCACAATTTCTTTTGCGCCCTCTTTAGAAGCGTTTTGGGCCAGGGAGCATAACTGTTCAATTGAACCAGAACGTGATTTCCCCCGTGCAAAAGGGATTGTACAGTATGTACAGAAATAATCACATCCGTCTTGTACTTTTAGAAAGAAACGCGTACGGTCTCCTCGTTCACATGTCGGGGTGAAGGATTCAATATCGCGAAAAGGTGTGACGTCAATCTTTTTATTGTGATTTTTAATCCAGCTGTCAATATATTCAGCAGCTTTCATTTTTTCGTTTGAGCCTAAAACTATATCAACCCCTTCCATATCCGCAATTTCCTTTGGCTTTAGCTGGGCATAACACCCGGTGACGAGAATTGTTGCATCCGGATATCGCAATGAGAGACGACGTATCAGTTGACGCCCTTTTTTGTCAGCAGTCTCAGTTACAGAACAGGTATTTATCACTATAATGTCCGGCGTGTCTCCTCTGGCTGCACGCATGATTCCCCTTTCGGAAAGTTCTCTTTCGATAGCAGAGGTCTCGGCGAAATTAAGTTTGCATCCTAAAGTGTAGAATGCCGCTTTCAAACAATTTTCATGCATATGACAAAATTAATAAAAATCCCGTATACTTGACATCGAGGTTTTGATTTATTATCTTTGCAGACTGAATGGAAGAGAAAGAAGTAAAAATCTCATTTTGGGCATCGCATCTCACATTGATAGTAAGTGTGACATTTGTGTTGCTGCTGATAGGTGTGTTGTCAGTGGTGTGGACTGTTGTGATATCTGAAACCCATCGACTGCAGGAACGTATATCAATAAATGTAGTCATGGCTGACAGTGTGAGCAATTCGACAGCGATGATTGTGGCGAATGATATTGCGCGAAAACCTTATACCCATAACGTCAAATTGATAGGTAAGGCAGAGGCGATGAGACGATGGCAGGAGGCTACAGGAGAAGATCTAATGGCAATGTATGGAGTAAATCCACTAAGTCCAGAGATAGAGTTTAATCTTGACGGCCGTTATGCCACGTCTGATCAGTTAGATAGAATCAAGACAGTTTTAAAAAGACTTCCCGGTGTGGAGGCAGTGGATGCTCCGGATTCAACACTGGTATCGTCAATGAATAATAATCTGTCCAATCTGACTTTAATACTGGCAATTGTGGCCGGGATCATGCTTGTGGTGACATTTGTGCTTATCAATAATACAGTGCATCTGCTGATTTATTCAAAACGTTTTACTATTCATACCATGCAGTTGGTTGGTGCAACAAAAGGATTTATTAGTAAGCCTATAGTTGCCGGCAATGCATTATGCGGCCTGTTGGCAGGATTGTTTGCAAGTATTCTTACAACGGTTGTGGCGTATGCCGCTTACAAATATGGCCTTGACATTTTTTCGTCTTCGGTTACGTGGCAGACGTTACTTGTAGTCAGCGGTTCACTAACAGCAGCAGGAATTGTTTTGTGTGGTGTGGCTTCTTGGATAGCTACAATGAGGTATCTGCGAAAGGACTATGACAGCCTATTCCGATGATTGCGTAGATCCCGGATGATTTCTGATATTTTATAATAATTTGAATTTTATGCAAAAAGAGGAATTAAAAAAAGTGACACCTACTCAGCGCCCGTTTTCTAAGATAAATTTCTTTATGATGGGCGGATGTGTCGTTCTGATTATATTAGGTTTTGTTTTGATGAGTGGGGGTGGCAGTGACGATGCCTCATTTAATCCGGAAATTTTCAGCACGCGCAGAATTGTAGTCGGACCATTGCTTGCCTTTCTTGGCTTTTTATTTATGGCATTTGCAATTATGTGGAAACCGAAATCGGAAAAGAGTGAACATAACCTTGATAATTAAGGAAAAACAGGTAAGTATAAAAGATATAAATACTTGTTATCGTTTAAATTTGAAATACATATCATAAATATTAAAACATTACATACTTAAACAAAACGGTTCAGAATATGGAATGGCTTGATGCCCTTGTTTTAGGTATTGTGCAAGGGCTTGCAGAATATCTTCCTATCAGTTCGAGTGGCCATCTCGAAATTTTTCGCCAAATATTGGGTGTGAATTTGCCTGCGGGTGATACATTGGAGTTTGATATTATTCTTCATGCCGCAACAGTGTGCTCAACTCTTGTTGTATTATGGCCGCTTTTTAAACGGCTATGTATAAGTTTTTTTACTTTCAAACGCGATTATGACTTTTATTATGTTTGTAAGATTCTTCTGTCTTGCATTCCTGTGGCTGTAGTCGGTTTTTGTTTCAAGGATCAGGTTGAGCAATTTTTTGGTAATGGACTTTTTTTGGTCGGAATTTGCCTTCTGGCAACTGCGTTGCTACTAATATTTGCCCATTATTCCGATAGATTCATACCCTCTAACAGGGGCAGGGATATAAATTGGCTTGATGCTTTTGTGATAGGTTGCGCACAGGCGGTTGCCGTGTTGCCGGGTCTGAGTCGCTCCGGAACAACTATTGCAACAGGTATACTCCTGGGTGACAGACGTGACAAGATGGCACAATTTTCATTTCTTATGGTGATAATACCGATATTGGGAGAGGCTCTTATAGATATAAAAAAAATGATATTCCCTGATATGACTGATGTCGCCGCATCTTCTCCGGAGATAGGGGTGCTCCCTATGATAGTGGGTTTTATGGCGGCATTTATTGTCGGATGTGCGGCTTGTAAATGGATGATTAATCTTGTTAAAAGAGGGAAACTGATATGGTTTGCCGCATACTGCATAGTTATGGGTGTTATCTGTCTGCTTTGGCAATAGTTATGCATTTTATTCTAATTTGCTGAAATGGATTTTATTACAGGAGAGATTATTTTAATAGACAAACCATATGGGTGGACCTCATTCGATGCTGTAAAGAGAGTCAGGGGGGCTATTCAGCGGAGACTAAACATAAAGAAATTTAAGGTAGGACATGCCGGAACACTTGATCCTCTTGCAACTGGAGTCCTTATTATCTGTACAGGAAAAGCTACCCGGGAAATCGAACGTTTCCAGAATGGGACCAAAGAATATATAGCGGAATTACGTCTTGGAGCTACAACCCCGAGTTTTGATCTTGAGACCGAAGTTGATGCCGAATATCCGTATGCTCATATAACTAAAGACAAAATACTTGAGGTAATTCCGAGCTTTGTTGGAGATGTCATGCAGGTTCCTCCGGTTTTTTCCGCTGTAAAAGTGGACGGGAAGCGGGCATACAATCTTGCAAGAAAGGGGAAAGATGTGGAATTGAAGGCGAAAGCATTGAAGATTGATAAGATAGAGGTGCTTGAGTTTGAAGATAATAGACTTGTGCTAAGAATTGTCTGTAGCAAAGGAACTTATATCCGGGCTTTGGCAAGAGATATTGGCCGGGCTCTAAATTCCGGCGCGCATCTGACGGCTTTGAGGCGTACGCGTGTCGGTGAATTTTCGATAGACAATTGTCTGTCAATAGATAAAACGATAAAAATAATAGAAGAAGGACCTATAGAATATCCTAATTTATGAAACTTTCTCAATTTAAATTTACATTGCCGGATGAACTGATTGCCCAGTATCCGGTTGAGAATCGCGACGAATGTCGGATGATGGTACTGAATGCCAAAACAGGTGAGGTCTCGCATCATATTTTTAAAGAATTGATAAATTATTTTGATGACGGGGATGTAATGGTATTCAATAATACGAAGGTTTTCCCCGCAAGATTGTTTGGCAATAAAGAGAAAACAGGGGCTGGCATAGAAGTCTTTCTATTGCGTGAATTGAATAAGGATCAGAAATTCTGGGACGTGCTTGTAGAGCCTGCGCGTAAGATAAGAATTGGTAACAAATTGTATTTTGGTGAAGATGAGTCAATGGTTGCGGAGGTAATAGACAACACTACATCACGAGGTCGTACGTTACGTTTCCTATATGACGGAGATCATGAGGAATTTAAGGACGCTCTCTATGCGTTGGGAGACACCCCGCTTCCGGAATATATTACAAGAAGGTCCGAACCTCAAGATGCAGAAGCATACCAGTGTATCTATGCTGAGGAGGAAGGGGCGGTGACAGCACCGGCAGCAGGATTGCATTTTAGCCGAGAACTGCTTAAACGCCTTGAGATAAAAGGTGTTGAAAAGGGGGTGCTTACTCTTCATTGCGGACGTGGCAATTTTAAGGATATTGATGTCGAGGATCTTACAAAGCATCGTATGGACAGCGAGGAAATGATAGTTGATGAAAAACTCGTGGACATGGTTAATGCTGCTAAAGACAGAAATTCAAATGTTTGTGCCATCGGTACGAGTGTGCTGCGTGCTCTTGCAACTTCTGTGTGTATGAATGGTCATCTTATGACATTCAGTGGTTGGACCAATAAATTTATATTCCCGCCATATGATTTCACTGTATGCAATGCACTTGTGTCAAATTTCCATCTTCCATTGAGCACGATGCTGATGATGGTCGCTGCGTTTGGAGGATATGAAAAAGTGATGAAGGCATATGATATTGCTGTAAAAGAGGGATATCGTTTCGGAGCTTACGGAGATGCTATGCTGATACTTCGCTAAATACAGTTTTTACATAAACATAAATGGCTGACAGTTAACTGCCAGCCATTTATGTTTATACGGAAATAATAATATTTAGTTTATCAGAGTTATACAATGTTTCGGGTTTATAGGTGTTTATACAGACAATTTCTTAAAAAAGAAAAGATTAATTGTCTCACGACAACTAATCCTCTAACCTTAAATCTAATACCATGAAAAACACGTTGCAAAGATAATACATTTATCGCTAACAAAAAAATATTTAAACAAATATTTTTACAACTTTGTGGCAAAATTAATGTAGAAAATGATTAAAAATGTTTTTATTAAATACTAAATGCTTAGTATACACACTTTTAATATCTGATATTTATCTGTGTTCAGGTAAAAAGCTCAGATAGAATTTCAAGAGATTTTAGGTTTCCAAGTCCGGGATAATGAATTGAGTAATATTTAAGTAACAATTCGAGAATGCGCCGACGTTCGGAAACCGAGAATCTGAATTTGTGGAAGTTTGATAGATTCATTCGTTGTAAAAGTGCTACGGTTTCCATTTCCGCGGGCATGAGCCGGTCTTCATGAACCGGGGGAACAGGAGAGGGAAGACCCGCTCTCATGTCAAGAAAGTCGCCTTTTTTATAATTAGACAGGTCAGGGGTAATTCCTGCGAAATCAAGGAAACGTATAAGAAACCATAAATGGAAATTTGCAAGAGAGCAATCCATGCTGTCGAACTTTTCAATTGCTGTAACAATGAATCTCCATGCGACTTTGTCTTGTGAAGCTTCTTTGAAATATTTGTTAAGGAAATCTGCAAGAAAATATGTTATTGCAGATTTCATAGGATTAAAATATATGTCATGCCATATGTACACAGGACTGATTGTGCCAAGATATTGCAAATTGTCATTTGCTCTGAAGTTCACGTCACTCTCTACAACAGAAAGAGGCAAAAGGCGTGCATTACGTATTTTGCCACTTTTCCCTGAACCGACAGGCGATATAAAAGACACACGTCCTCTAGTCTCAGTGAATAAAGAAACAATATTATTTTTATCGTTATGTTTTATGGAATTTAAAACGATTCCTCTTATTTTCTCAGTTGCCATTTTGACTATTGCTGAAATTATTCTAAATTAGAAAAAAATTGAGATATCATTAATCTTCAGGTTGATTAAGTATTGTATATAAAAATAAAAAGTCTACCTCTTTTCACAAAGCGATAGACCGAAACCTTAATCTTAATTTAATACTATGAAAAACACGTTACAAAATTAAACATTATTTGATTTTTTAAAAAGAATCTGACCATCACTACTGCAGATTCAAAGATAAAATTAACATTTTTTAATAATTTGTGACGCACAGGTAACTACTCAGCTATGTTTATGACACACAGATTCGGTTAGCCTTATTAGACTA
>CAQFOZ010000049.1 GCA_948788915.1 uncultured Muribaculaceae bacterium
CAACATAACCACGCTTGCCCATGAGTTACGCTGTACTCCACATCATGAAGGCAAGAGGGTCATGCACCGCTATCGCCCGACACATCGAGCGAAGCACACAGCCCGACAATGCCCACCCCGAATTGCGCCACCTCAACCGCGATGACTTCATCAAATATCCCGACGGAGTGGCAGGATTGGGCGAGGCTATCCAGCACCGCATCGACCATGCTGGGCTTACACGCAAAGTCGGCAAGAACCAGGTCCTCGCGCTCAATGTCCTGCTTTCGTCCGACGGCGAAGCCCTGCGTCGGCTTGCCGAAGAAGGCAGACTGAACGAGTGGGCGGAGGCGAGTGTCGGCTGGGCAAAGGAAACATTCGGAGCGGCCAACGTGGTGGGCGCACATCTGCACATGGACGAGCAGACACCGCACCTTCATGTGACGGTCGTGCCTATCGTGACCACCGAGAGAAGACGGAAGGCGAGCGAGGCGAAAGCCACCAAGCGTTACCGCGCCAAGCCGAAGAACGGCCCCCGGCTGAGTGCCGACGACATCATGACACGCGACAACCTCACATCGTTCCAAGACACCTACGCAAAGGCGATGGAACGGTTCGGATTGGAGCGTGGAGTGAGAGGTTCGGAAGCTCGCCATGTTGACCAGCACGAATACTACCGCAATTGTCAACGGAAGAAAAAAGACCTCGAACAAGATGTAAGCCAACTCGCCATTGAGAAAAACGTGTTGAGCATTGAGAACAAATCGTTGGAAGCCACCAAGAAGAAAACCGAGCGAGAAACGAAGGCATTGGAAGGTAAAAAGACCTTGATTGAGAGCTACAACTCCCGAATGCTTCAGGAGAACGCAAGATTGACTGACGCTAATGAGCGGTTACTCTCCGAGAATGAATCCTTGTCCGACAGCAATTCTTCTCTCGTTGCCGAAAATAAGGAACTAACCGAGGAAAAAGAGCGGGTATCTGGCGAACTTGCTGTTATCGAATCCAACAGAAGGAAACTCACCGCCGAGAAAAAGGCTTGTGAGGAAGAAACGGAAACGGCAAAGAGGGAAACCGAGGTAGCCAAGCGCGAGGCGGCAGAGGCTAAAGCCGAGCGCGACAGGCAGAAGAAAGAGGCGGTGAGCAACATCGCTAACATCTTCACGGGGTCAAAGACCAAGCGGCTTGAATCCGAAATTGCCGACCGCGACCGCACCATTGAGAATTTGAAATTGCAGATGTCCTCTCAAAGAGAAACGAGCAGCCGTGAAATCGGCAATCTCCGTGACAGTATGCGCCGTCAGCAGGAACAGCATGATAGTTTCAAACGTGGCTTCGATTCTCAGATGAGCCGAATTGAAAAATACTTTCCGTCTGTAAAGTTGCTCATGCCCGCAATTCTTGATTGCGAGAGCGTGAGAATGTCTGAGGGAACAATCAAGGCTTTGCTTGACTGTAACCCCCGCGTATTCAATTCCGGGCAAAAACTATACGACCCGACAAAACAGGAATACGCGGATGTTGGAGGCACTGAAGTTCAAATCAAGCCCGACCCGAAGGACGGCAACCAATTCCATCTGCACATCAACGGCAAGAATATTTTTCAGTGGTTCAAAGACCTGTGGCAATCACTGAAACAAACCATAAGCCGAGGAATGCGCCGTTAAAAAAAGCCGCCGACTAAACTCGGCGGCTTTCATCTAATTTTCAATTAGATACTTATCTTCAATTGCTTTAACAAGTCTTGATACAGCAGGAGATATGGGTTGTAAATCTTTTGGGTATTGGAATGACAACCGACCGTAATCTTTTTGGAACTCTTTATATTCATCAATAGTGCAATTAGTTAGATCTACGGGATATAATTCCAAGTAGGAGTTCATGTCTATTGGATGGGTAGTATTGAAAATCTTTTTAATCCATTTTCCTTTACCAACAAGATGTATATTGTAAGTCCCGCTTATAAAATCCTGAATTCCAACAGAATTAGAGCCATTGTCTGCGAAAGTCAAATTCCAAGTTCCATTATCAATGTCAACAGTCATTCCAATAAGCTTAAATATAAAGGGAGACCATTTTCGGTTTTTGTGATTACTCAATACATCGGCTGTCTTTGTAAAGATATTATTTTTTCTTTTAAATACGAATTGAGGCCCATATTTACCATAAATTGTATCAGTTTCTTCGCCAGCTTTAATTGCCTCTGGATAGACTATTTTATCCGTCGGAACAAACGCCATAAAATCATACCACGAAAGTTCAGCAATATCATCATCATATTTAGGAATAAAGATACTATCATTGCCATTTTTAGAAATACGTGCATATCGCTTATAACCCTTTGCGGTTGGTCTTGCATCAAAACTTTTATAACCTTTGACCTTACCATCAGCAACAAATGCTTCTGCCATATACTCACAGTAATATTGCATGGTGTCTGACCCCGCGATTCCACTGCTATATTCACGAGCAAAACACAAAATTCGTTTTATTGGACGTTCTATTGGCTGAATAATTACTTCGCTCAATTCGTATGTCGCAGGACTAAGTTTAATAGTATCTGTAGGTGAGATTGTTACAGGTTTATATCCCATATAACGGATTGTGATTTGCATATCTCCTTGATTGTCTACAGAAATACATCCGTCATCATCTGTTATGCCTATTATAATACCGTATTTGTCTATCACAGTTGCCCCTGCTAATGGAGAGTTGTCGTTTTTGTCAACGACACTTATTGAAGTTTTAGCAGACACCACACCATAGCATATGGATATTATGCTCAGTAAAATTATATAGTATTTCATAATTATATATTAGTAGTTTTGTGTATTGTAATAATCTGGTTGTCAGTTGAATATGGGCGTGTTTGTGGGGTATTGCGTTGCTGAAAGAGTTATTTTGGCATCTTGTTTACATTCCATGTCAATCAAGACACCTCTACTCCTCTCAGTTTCATCTGCATATTCGTTCATTTTGACAATAAGCATATTAGGGCAATCACGTTTTCAAGTTCAAGATAAGCATAATGCTTCTTATTTTCCAAAATGTCGTGACAAGATATATCTCATCAAGTGCAAATATACGGATTTTATTTGTGACGGAAAGTGCCTTGTAAAAGAATTTTAGGCAAACAAATAGAATTAAATAAAACTAATAGACCTTAAAAATCGCTAAATCGACACTATCGGTTTGCCTTTATTTTGCCGATTAGTACACTTTTAGTACACCTCCAAACAAAAATAATGACTGAAAATCAAGCGATTAACAGTCATTATCAGTACCCTGAGCCGGGGTCGAACCGGCACGGATTGCTCCATCGGTGTTTGAGACCGACGCGTCTACCGATTCCGCCATCAGGGCTTTACGGCTGCAAAGTTACATGTTTTTTTTGAATCACACAAATAAGCATCCGTTTTTATTGGATTATGCCATACTTTCATTGCTCTGAAGGGCGCATTACCCATACTGCGAGGTTGCATCCTGGCACTGTGAATTCGGCACTCCCGTGTTCGTCAAGTGTGACTTCGTGATTCACGCAGCCGGTTATTTCATGCCATATCTCGCCGGCGTGTGTTTCACCGAGAGACATTTTCTTAGTGCCGTCACAGTCATTGCTCATGAGTAGGACCAGGCCTGAGCCAGGATGTGCTTCTTCGCCTTTGCGCACTAGGCCAACGCAGGACGGATGGTCGAAGTATAGTTCCTGGTCGCCATATGCATAATTGCGTCTGGCGTCTATGAGTATGTCAATTATTTTTCTGTGGGGAGATGCCACGCGCCCGGTTGAGTAATAATCGCCGTAGAAGACTACGGGATAGCCCTCTTTCATGAGCAGTATAAGTCCGTAGGCAAGTGGTTTGAACCAGTCTTCCACATTGGATTCCAGCGAACTGCCGGGTTGAGAATCGTGGTTTTCAACCAGCGTGACAGCCAGGCCCGGCTTTCGCTCCACAAGAGTGCCATGCAGCAATGTGCTCATATCGAATGTATTGCCTTGTGTCGAGGCTGCGTGGAAATTATAATGCAGAGGAGCGTCAAATAGGTCCAGTGTCTCGCCGGTGTTTGTAGCGAATTCTAATAATGCTTCTATGTCGCCGCTCCAGTATTCCCCCACGGCGTATAGGTCTCTGCCTGTTGTATGTCGCACGCTGTCTATGAATTTCCGTATGAAATTGTAGTCCATATGCTTTACCGCGTCCATACGGAATCCGTCAAATCCAAATTCATTGACAGCCCAATGGCCCCAGTACTCCAGTTCGGCGGCAACTTCAGGCCTGTCAAGATCAATATCATTGGCCAGCAGATAGTCGTAATTGCCGTTTTCGGTATCTACGCCCTGGCTCCATCCCTTGCCCTCGCCGATTATGCGGAATATGGCGTTGCTTTCTGTGACGGCGTCATAGTCGACACCGGAGAAATCATACCAGTGCCATTTGTAACTCGAATATTTGTCTCCACGGCCCTCGAACGAATATCCCGTCATAGCCTCGATTTCGCGAGGAGTGCCGATTTCTGTGTTGCGGTCGTCAGGATCTACTTCCACGGCCTCGAATCTTTCGGCATAATCGCCTCCGGCCTTATGGTTGAGCACGGTGTCCAGCAAGACCTGCAGGCCTGCTTCGTGCAGCGCGGCAACTGCATTCTCCAGTTCGGCGCGCGTGCCATATTTCGTGCGTATACTGCCTTTCTGGTCAAATTCGCCGAAATCATACAGGTCATAAGTGGCATATCCCTCGTCCTGCTGCTCGTCAGCCTTATAAGCAGGCGGTATCCATACCGATGTGAATCCCTGTTCTGCCAGATGTGACGCATCTTCTGCCAATTGGTTCCACAATTGCCCGTCGTTGGGCATATTCCACTCAAAATACTGAATCATTACTCCGTTCTTCATAATATCTTTAGTCGTTTAGGTTGCTTGATGTGATGTGCAATAAGGTTAAAACACCGCGAGGTCTGGAAATATCGTTAAAACATGTAAAAAGGTACTATCTATAGGTGCTTTTATGTATGTATATGGATGTGATTTTATAACACCTTACTCTGATAATCATACTGATACGTCTGTGGCTATGCGCCAGGATATGTCTTGTCCGTGGATGGGCTGGTCAACAACAGCAGTTTTGTGTTCGTTATATATACATGGTGTTTAAATATATGTATAAGTTTTTAACCGCTATTGCATTGTTTCCGGCAATGGCCGGAGCGTGTTCGCCGCATTCATCGTCAGAGTCTAATCATTTAATTTCAAATCATATGGAAGACAGTAAGGAAATATATTTTGCAGGAGGTTGTTTTTGGGGTACGGAACATCTTTTCAACCAGGTCCCCGGTGTGATTGGCACAGAAGTCGGATATGCCAATTCAAAAATTGCTTATCCTGATTATAGGGAGGTCTGTACTGGTACGACAGGAGCTGCCGAAGCAGTAAAGGTGACGTATGATCCGTCAAAAGTGGAGCTTGGCAGGTTGATAGAGCTGTATATGCTTTCCATAGATCCTACGTCAGTAGACCGGCAGGGAAATGATTCAGGTACGCAATATCGTACAGGTATATATTATACCGGCAGCCGGGATGCAAAGAGTATTGAGGAATATATCGAACCATACAGGTCGCGTTATGGCAGCCGGTTCGCAGTTGAAGTCGGGCCGCTGGATAATTTTTACGTCGCGGAAGATTACCATCAGGACTATCTTGGTAAAAATCCTGGCGGCTATTGTCATATTGATCCGAAATTATTTGAGATTGCCCGTAATGCGGATGCAGGATCAGTTTCTAAGGATGAATTGCGCCATAAGCTGACACCGATCCAGTATGCGGTAACCCAGGAGAATGCAACCGAGCCACCGTTTGACAATGAATACTGGGATGAACATCGCAAGGGTATTTATGTGGACATAGTTACCGGAGAACCGCTATTTTCTTCCTCTGACAAGTTCGATTCAGGATGCGGCTGGCCGAGTTTCACCCGTCCTATAGAGAATGATATTGTGTCCGAGAATAGAGACCTTAGCCATGGTATGGACAGGACCGAAGTCCGTTCTGCAAATAGTGACATACACCTGGGTCATGTTTTTCCCGACGGTCCGCGTGCGTCTGGCGGACTTCGTTATTGTATTAATTCGGCATCGTTAAGGTTTATCCCTTTGTCAGATATGGAGAAAGAGGGTTATGGAGCATACATCAAATATGTCCGTTAGTATGTCGGCTGCATTATTTGTATCCAAACTATTCCAATCTTAACAAGATTGGAATAGTTTGGATGTTTAAAAAACAGCTTCGACTTTTTCCTGATATTGAGATCCCCTTATATACCCTTTCTTTTGTCTGTTTAAGGAAATTTCGGATAATAGTCCTTTGTTGATTAATCCTACAATGTCATGCTTTGCAGTTGTAGGAGTGACAAGAAGTTTTGAACTGACATCTTTTACTGTAAGCACCATGTTTTCATCCTTTAAAAGCATGTAAAGTATTTCTGCTTGCCTCTGGTTTATGTCTCCGATTCTTAGGAGACGGTTTTGATCGTTTTGTTGTGCAGTTTTTCGGGATATGTATCTTTTAAGTTCGTTAAAAGCTTTTTCAAGGGCGTTTAAATGATAGGTGATGAAATATCCCATGTCGTTTTCGTCAGCTTCTGTCCGCAGGAATGCTTTTTCATATGAAGCTTTTGATTTGTATATTACTCTTGAAATTGACATATATTCGGTTAGCCAGTAACCAGACTTGAGCATATACCAATGGAAGAGTGCTCTTGCGGTTCTTCCGTTTCCGTCAACAAACGGATGCAGGTACGATATAAAAAAATGAATTATAATAGCTTTTATAATAGGATGGATGAATGTAGCCGAATTTTCACTGTTCGCAAAATTTACAAGCCATTCCATGGCTGCAGGGATTTCGGTGTAACAGGGTGGTGTATGTACGATTTCGTGGGTGATAGCATTTTCGACAACAACATCATTGTTTTCTCTGAACCGGCCGCTGTCTTCCGGATTGTCTAAGGTAGAGTCGGTAATTAGGGAATGAATATTAAGTATGAAATCGATGGATAAAGGTACATTTGTGTGTGATGACAGATAATTGATTGTTTGAAAGTTATTATAAATCATCCGTTGTGATTTATCTTTTGGGGTGATATTCTTGCGAAGCATTTCCTTGGCAATCTTCCTTGTGGTAGACGCTCCTTCCATTTGGCTGGAAGATATGGCTTCTTCAATTATTGACCCAACTAAATACCGCTGTCTGTTTTCTTGAGGGAGTACAGATTCGCTCCCCCATGCTCCGCCAAATTTCATATCAAATATATGACATAGCCTCATCATGTTGTTGGTAAGGCTAAAATGCAGTTTATACGGAGCATATACCTCAATAGATTTTGTCGTTCGTATAGTTTTGACAAGGCTCCATATATCCGTACTGCTGTCGATCCCGTGGATTTTCTTATATTTGATATCGCTCCAGTATGAATATTCATCCAGTAGTTTGTTTAACTCTTCCAATAAAGCCTTGTCCATGCTCAATATGTTGACCGGTGTCTTAGCTGGTTCTGTATGAGGCGGCAGTTCTATCATATAATGATTTTTATGTTTTTGTTAAACCTTATGCAAAGGTAATTAAACTATTCCAATCTTACAAACATTGGAATAGTTTGTAACGATGATTATTGTAATGGCAGGGATTTTGGAGGAGGCAAACATACCCCGAATAAGGTCTGCATCATAATACAGGCCTTATTCGGGGTATGTTACAGTGTGGTTATAAACGTAGTCCCTTAATTAATGGGCTGTGTCTGTATTGGTTGTCAGACTGGATGCCTGTGCGAGAGATTTTGATATATCATTATATAAACAAATTTACATTTGCATTTTCAGCCCGGTTCATATAAGTAGCTACCCCTCCGATGGTCACATTGTCGAGCAATTCTTCCTTGGTTATGCCCATCACATCCATAGACATCTGGCAGGCAATGAATTCCACGCCGTTGGCCGCAGCCATGTCACGCAATGTCTCGAGAGAGTCAATGTTTTTACGTTTCATTATATATCTCATCATCTTGGCGCCCAACCCACCCATATTCATTTTCGATAGTTTGAGTTTGCGTGAGTTGTGTGGGAGCATCATGCCGAACATTTTGCCAAAAATGTCTTTACGGGTCTTGATATTACTTTCTTTTTTTATTACGTTCAGGCCCCAGAAAGTGAAGAATATGGTGACTTTTTCTCCGGTCGAGGCAGCACCGTTTGCTAATACGAAAGTGGCCAGAGCCTTGTCAAGATCATCGCTGAACATGATAAATGATTTGCCCTTTTCCTGCGGTGCGGATGCCACGGACTTTTTTTGACCACCTTTCTTGATCAAGACGGTATTTATACCTTTGGAATTTTCATGTGATATAAAATTGTTTCCTGTGGATTCGCACCATGCCTGTGCGTCACGTGCAAATCCGGGGTCGGTGGCTTCAATCTGTATCTGTGCTCCTTCAGGAGCTGTTTCCACGGCCTGTTTGAGCTTCATTATCGGTCCCGGACATGATAGTCCGCATGCGTCAATTTTTACTACGGACACATCGGAATTGTTCTTTTGAGCCATTTTTGGCTGCGCTTTGTCTGAGCCGCCAGTAATCATGGCATCAGTCTTTGCGACAGCGCCACGGTAAGTTTTTAGCCCTCCTATGAGATTACGGACATTCTTGAATCCTCGTTGTCTGAGAATGTTGGATGCTAGGTATCCTCTCAGTCCCACTCCGCAGCATAACACAATTGGTTTGTCTGTAGGGATTCTGTCGATTGACCGTCGCATGTCATCTAACGGAATATTTATAGCCCCGTCTATTGCGCCAGTTGCAAATTCGTCTGCGGTGCGTACGTCAATCAGGGTTATGCTGTCTTTGTCTGTATCTCGCAGTTCGCGCCAATAAATAGGTGTCATGCTATCGGTCAGTACATTCTCTGCCACATATCCTGCCAATGCGACGGGGTCTTTTGCCGAAGAATAGGGTGGGGCATATGCGTGTTCGATACGGGTTAGGTCTGACACCGATCCGTTGTTTTTGATTACTTGAGCAAACTGGTCAATCCGTTTGTCAACGCCGTCATAGCCCACTATCTGGGCACCGAGAAGCTTGCCTGTGCCGGGAGAGAAAATTACCTTGATTGACATGGGCGTGGCTCCTGGATAATAGCCTGCATGAGAATTGGGGTGTATCGTAATGCTGTGGTAGGCGATTTCGGATTGTCTGAGGCGTTTGGCCGCGATGCCGGTAGCGGCTACGGTCATGTCAAACACTTTTGCTATGGATGTGCCTATGGAGCCTTCATATTTCACTTTGTCGTTCCACACCATATTATCTGCGACAATTCTCGCCTGGCGGTTGGCCGGTCCGGCGAGATAATTGAGCCATGATTCATTCGTGAGAGGATGTGGAAACTCGATAGCATCGCCTACCGCGTATATGTCTGATACTGATGTCCGGAGATATTCGTCCACTTTGATTCCGCCGCGCTTGCCGAGTTCTATGCCTGCACGGGACGCAAGACCGGTGAGAGGACGTACCCCTATTGACAGTATTACAATGTCTGCTGCTACTTTTTCGCCGGAATCAAACGAAACCTCTATCGAACCTGATTGGTTTTCAAAAGAGGTCACGGCGGTATTAAGGCACAGCCTTACGCCCTTTTGGATGAGGTGCTGGTGGACAATAGCGGCCATTGAGTAGTCAATCGGGGCCATTACCTGGCTGTCCATCTCCACCACAGTTACCTCTGCCCCGGCATCGTGCAGGTTTTCAGCCATTTCAAGTCCGATGAAACCTCCTCCTATCACCAGCGCGCGGCGTACATTGTTATTTTCCAGATAATGTTTTACCGCATCTGTATCGGCTACATTGCGAAGTGTGAAAATGCCTGGAATATCTATACCGGGCAGTGTCGGTTTGAATGGAACGGCACCAGGTGAAAGTAGAAGACGGTCGTAGTGTTCTTCGTATACGGAACCGTCCTGAGCTTTGATTTCGACTGTCTTTTTGTCTGGATGAATGGCTGTTACTTCAGATTTAATCCTGACATCGATATTAAACCTGCGTCCGAACATTTCAGGTGTCTGAACGAACAGTTTGTCTCGGTCGGTGATAGTCCCTCCGATATAGTAAGGTAGGCCGCAGTTAGCGTATGAGATATATTCACCTTTTTCAAAAAGAATGATTTCATCGTTTTCAGATATTCTTCTTATTCTGGCAGCTGCGGTAGCACCACCGGCAACTCCTCCTATAATCACATGTCTCATATAAGTTATTTTATATTTTTTACAAATTTACGAATATGTGTCTTGATAAACAATAGGCCTTTTCGCGCTAATTGAATAGACCAAACCTATAATATAATAAATGATGATTATATTATGTTTGTTTTGGAGTGTGTTAAATTATTATATATGTCTGGTAATTAGGAGTGTACAATGAAAAATGGTATATAATGGGTATGGTTATAAGATTATAAATGAAATATTTTTCATACTCTATTTATTTTGGTGCTTGTTGTTTAAGATCAAACTATTAAGACTTAAACGGAGCCGGTAGAAGAGCTATATTCATCGGCATAGAGAATCCTCGCGTTGGGATAGGCGCACTAGTAGATGCAATCTCGGTGACATTCATTCCGATTATCATCGGATCGGGAGAAAATATGTTATATAACACCCATAGTATATTTGAATTATTCAAGAATGAATAGTAATTTTGTGAATATGAAAAAGGTATGGCTGTATATTTTATTCCTTTATATTCAGTTGTCAGCACAAGCACAATCAAAGATAGCTGAGGATTATTATGTTTAAGCTTTTAATGAGATGTCAGATATGCTTGCCGGACGAGATAGTCTGTCGATAAAAAGAGCTGTATTTCTTGCAGAATGGGCATATTATGAGGGAAAGTTGGATTATTACATAGATTTCTGCAATGAGATTGATAGAATAAAGACCATTATCCGATTTTTATGCGGCAAATAAGCTCCAGACGTACAAAACAGGTATGCAGATGGCTATCACTTCATATATGGTCAGCCCCTATTCTGGAAATGGCTATACGCCATATACCTATGACTTTGAAACATTTTCAACTGATAATGAGCCGTGGGAGCGGCAATTTGTCAGCAGAACGCTAAAAACACATAAAGATCAGTGTCGTTCCCTTCCTTGGATGTATAAAATCCTTGCAATGCCGGAATTGATCATGGCCCTAAAACATTAGTTACACAACCATCCATGTTGCCAATATTTAGATAAATGAAATATCTTGCACCACTTCTTTTTCTAATAGTTAGTTTTATAGTATATAGTTCACAGTTGAATAATCAACATTTCGATGTTATAAGCGGTTTTAATGATTCAATAACTAATATAATTGAAGAAAAGGAATTCCTTTATTATACTAAAGGACACCATGGACATATTTGGTCTCTAGTCGTTTCAGAAAAAGACCGTTATATTCTGATTTCAGGTAATTCGCGAAATAATGATTGTCGTTTTGACACCATATCTATAAATAAATCCGTATTGAAATGGGGATTAGACACGATGGCATTATATTGTAATAAAATGAAACCGGTAGAGAACTTCGCATATTGGCCATTTCATGAGCGATTAGTTCTGTTTTCATCAAAAAAAGAAATAATCTTTGATTGTATGGACACTGCTACCTATAGCGGCACAGACAGTGTAAATTTTAATAATAAATTAAATAATCTTAAATATTTTATGTACTGGATTGCGGTCCCGATAGAGATTCAAGAAAAACTCCCGACTCCGTTATAGACATATTTACCAATGGGTATAATCTCTTTGTCCTTCCCATAGGCCGTTATTTGTTTGTATTTTTACGATATTCCCACATTGTCTGCAAAGGCAGTGAATTATATACAAACAAAACGGGAGAATTTGTGTAAAATATTGCATTTTACACAAACAAATTAGGCTATTTCAGACCATAAAACACCAGCCATACAAACAAATTCCAATTATTTATATGGCTGGTAATCAGTATTTTATGTGAATTTAAGGGACTTGATACTCTTCCTCGTTGAAGAGAGGCGAATGGGCTGGATATCAAGCGATTTGCTTGATTTTACAGGAATTAGGCAAGCAAACTTTGCTATAAAAGGCGATAAAATGCAATACATCTTTGAAATTATACTCCTGTTTATTCGCCAATAAGTCTACTGACTATCTCACGATACTTTGTCACTATTCATGAACGATGTTCAATGAAAAATTTGTAATTTTGTGATATGCTTAAAGTGAAAAATTTTTTCGACCGTCCGGATATCGAAAACATTGATGCTGTGTTAATACGCAACGTTAAATACATTCGTAGTTTCTCAGTTCAAGAATTTAAAAACTTGTACAATATCAATACTGTAAGAGTAATAGAGACAGAAAACCATTTCATCGCTTTTACATTCCTTAAATGTATTGGATATGTCGCGGAAAGGAAGTTGCCTACTGATCCGGTTATCTCGCTTATGACCGATGCGTTAGGTAATTTATTCTATCTATTACACGATAAAACATTCCACAAGGATGAACTTATTTTTTTCAAGACATCTTATCATAATAAATCTCAAAGGTCTATTCCTATGACAAGGGGGGGAACCAAGACTGGGTTGACTATCAAGAATACATTAGAGAGTCCTATGAAGATGCTTTTGAAAGAGATTCAGATGCATATTGGAACATAGATTAAAGCGATGCAACATTGAAACTAAGTATATGAGAACTTTATAATTATGCATATATTTGACAATTTAAAGCAATACGATAAGAGATATCAAAATAGAGTTCCGACTTCCATTCCTAATGAGGAAAAGGAAGGGCAACTTACTCCTGCAGAAGTAGAATTACTAAACAAATGCGTGAAAACAGAACAAAGGAAAGAAAAGTGGCATAACATTCTTAACGGGCTTGGAGTCTTATCTTTCTTTGTATTTTTAATTGGAGTGGTTATAGCCATATACAACTCAAATGCGCTTCAATATATAATCGCAGGAGTTGTTGGCATAGTTGTGCTTGGCTTTATATTTTTATGTGCGTACTTTCTGTTTGAAGATAAAGAGCGTAAAACCCACATCAACGTTATTCGTGCGATATTAATTGGTATTGCAATTATTGCACTTATTATAATTATTGGCTCTGTTATACCTGATGGTTTTATAAATGATGCTCATCGTCCTGATAAATTTTAATTGCTGACGTTACACAACTGAAGCCAGATTGTCGTGTATCATGCTTAGGTTTTATCGTCTTCCGCCCACTCTTCGTTTAGGTTGAGGCGATTTCAGCATCTCGTGTGCCTTCATCATGCAACGGTAGGCGAAGCATCGATCGTCTTCTTCCGGATTGCGTCCCCACGGGAGGTCTGAAGAGGTGCCTCCGCCTCCGCATGTCTGGGCGAATTGGGATGCGCCATCGAGATAGCCGAGGAACAGGTACATCGCACATTTCAGAATCTCGTTGGGCTGTTCGGCGATTGCAGTCAGAAATTCGCCATCTACATTAGCTTTCAGTTCCGATGGCATGGATTCAATCATTGAGCGCACGTCGACAACCATTCTGGCAAAGACGGCATCGGTCAGCCTCATTCGCACTTGCTCCTGATTCTTTTCCGTGAACTCGTGGAAATTTTTTTTGAGCATTATCGCGTTTCTCGCTGAGGGCATCAAGTTTATCCTGAAGCTCGGAGAGTTGCCGGTCAGCGAGCTTGAGTTTGTCGCGGTTCTTTCTACGAAAGCGACCAAAGGTCGATAAGTCGGCAAGCTTCTGTCCGGTAGATTCAAGTTGGGATTCAAGGGAAGCGATGCGGCAACGTAATTCGGAAACATCTCCGGCACCATTTTCGATGTCAGTTTCCAACTGAGCTATCTCGTCATTCAGTTCGGCCTCCCATGTTGGCAAATGCCTCATACTTGAAGCGTCGAAGAAAGGTGTCAATATCATTCTGTGTATACCAGAACTTATCCCCGTGTCGGGAATAGGAGAGGCAGCCATTATCCCGTAAGTTTTTGAGGTAACGGCTTTCCACACCGAGCAGTTTCATCAGCTCTTTGTTGGTATAGATGCGGCACTCGTTTGAAGTGTTATTGCCTGAGGTGCTTTGTTCCTGCGATTCCTCAAGCATCTGGAGGATTCTTTTGAGCATGTCCTCCGCAGTGATAGTTTCAAAACTTGATTTTGGCATTTATATATTGTTTATTCTTTTGTGCGCTGCGGAT
Organism: uncultured Muribaculaceae bacterium; assembly: GCA_948788915.1. Classification (GTDB taxonomy): domain Bacteria; phylum Bacteroidota; class Bacteroidia; order Bacteroidales; family Muribaculaceae; genus Lepagella. The sequence continues at coordinate 14,239 of CAQFOZ010000049.1, forward strand.
TTCTCCGCTGTTATTTTTCAATATGGTGCAAAACTATCTCTTTCGCCATCGATTTAGAAATAATGCGCATTAAATGCCCTGATTCTCAGCATGGTATAACTAAATCATAAAATCGGCACTATTTCCCGGCACTCTGCTTCCCAAGATTGCGGTTACAAAAGATTAGATAGGGACATGAAAAAAGGAGGCACAATACCTCCCTTTCAACTTGAATTATATGTTTATCTCTATTGCATAGGCGTAATTTAGAGTTTTGACAATAGCTCTGTGCCGGTCATGACATCCATCTTAGAAAACGCAAACAGTTTCTTACCTAGGTCTTTAAGCGAATGGCCGATATGATAGACTTCTTCATCAATTATCAGAAAGCGGTCGTGAGCCTTGTTATAAGCGTGTAATGTCACTTCTGGATATTGTCGGTTGTGACGCTCGACATCTTGACGAAGCTGAAGTGAAATCTTACCGTCGTAAATATCAACAGTCACACCCCGATTCCGTTTTGATAATTGAACAAGCACGGAATCGTCAATATAGCTGTCGATAACCACTATGCGTTTTTTAGCCTTGCGAATCAAGTCAGCAACAAAAGCGTATGCGTCAAAAATCTGACCGTCGAAGAAAATGCCCTCCTTAGGAGGTAATGATGTTCTGACAAAGAAATCAACATCCCTGCGAATAGCTGCAATTTTCCCATCCTGTTCCAAAAGCCTTCTATCTAACCTGTCGCTCATTTCAATCAATCTTTGGTTGACCGAATACCCACGAAGCAGATACTCCTTCAATATTTTATTGGCCCACTGGCGGAACTGGGTGCCTCGTAATGACTTGACTCGATATCCTACAGATATGATGACATCAAGATTGTAGTATTTAGTTCGATATCTTTTGCCGTCAGATGCAGTTGTCAAGTATTCCTTGACAACTGAATTGGCATCCAATTCGCGTTCTTTGAAAATATTATTAGTATGAAGGCTTATGTTCTGTTTAGTAGTCTGGAATAATTCCACCATCTGAGCTTGCGTAAGCCACACCGTATCACCTTCAACTTGAACATCAAGTTTGAGGGTTTCGTCAGGTTGATATATTA
>CAQFOZ010000050.1 GCA_948788915.1 uncultured Muribaculaceae bacterium
CCAAGGACTCCCTGATTATGAGTCAGGTGCTCTAACCAACTGAGCTATGGGACCCCACAATATGAAGAATGTTCTTCTCCTTATTTGCGTTGCAAAATTAATTTGTTTTATGCTATTTTCCAAATTATTTCATAAATTTTTTAGATTTTCATTTTTATTATTTATTAGTGTGGGTTTTCAATTTGTTTTTTTGACGTTATATTGGTAAATTTGCATGATTAGCGGCCTGTGTTAAATGCATTGTTTGCTGACAGATGTGGTCAGGTGTTATAATGATGTATTTATAAAGACACGATTAAAATTTTGATGATATGAAGAAAACGGGTAAGATACTTGCTGAGAAACTGCTTCAGGTAGGGGCTGTGAAATTGCAGCCCGAGAATCCTTTTATTTGGGGTACCGGCTGGAATTCCCCTATTTATAATGAGAATCCACGTTTGCTTTCATATCCCGATCTGCGCAACCAGATAAAGATCGAGCTTTCGAAACTCATAATAGAGAATTTTCCGGAGGCTGATGTGATAGCGAGTGTGTCTACCAATGCCATACCAATTGGCGCGATTGCTGCAGACGCATTGGGATTGCCTTTCCTTTTTGTCCGCAGCAAACCAAAAGATCATGGACTTGAAAATCTGATCGAGGGGAATCTTAAGTTCGGACAGAAGGTTGTTTTGGTTGATGACCTGATTTCAACGGGCTCAAGCTCGGTAAAAGCTACGGCGGAGTTGCGTATGGCAGGTGGCGAGGTTCTGGGTTTGGTGGCATTATTCGACTACCAGTTCCCAATCGCATCAAAAAGATTGAGAGACAATAATATCACACTTTATTCATTGGTAGATTACGCAACCATGCTTGCAGTGGCGTTGGAAACCGATTATTTACGGGAGAAGGATGTGGAGATGCTGAAGGAATGGCGTCAGGATCCTGCCAACTGGGTTCCGGGGAATGCTGATTGATAAAGTTAAATTCAGACAATTATGGCAAATTATAAAAGTGAAGACGTGACGCTGGGTGTCCCGGCGGAGCGTGCGTTTGAAAAGTTGGATAATCTTGAGGGGCTTGGTGAATTGATCAAGAATGCACCGGCCGACAAGATTCCGGACGAACAGCGCGATATGCTTGATAAGATAAAAGTGACTGCAGATACCATATCGTTCCCTTCCGGGCCGATGGGTGAAATAAAGCTTCGCAAAACAAAGAGTGTGGCTCCGACATTGATTGAACTTGCGGGAGAGGGAACTCCTGTGCCAATGTCACTGAAATTGCATCTTTTGCCAATGGGCGAGACCGCATGCACGGCAAGTGTGGAGTTTGATTTGCAGATTCCTGCAATGCTGAAACCGATGGTAAACGGTCCGCTGAAGAAGATGACAACAGAATTTGCCAATATGTTGCGACAAATGCCATTCTAAGAAACTTTTAAATTTAAATAGTTTGTAGAAATTCTGGCACTTTGTGTGCGGATATGGCATGAAATATAGAACACCAGATAATTGAAATTCGGTATCAACATTATTAAAAAACTTCCGATGATGGCTGTATTGCTGTTGTCGTGCTTGTTGTTTTCATGCAATTCCGTGGATGATGACAGGTTGCCTAATCTTCCTGTTAATCTTAATTTAGGGGACTCCGGGCTATGGAACAGGTATGGTGTGGCCGGCTTTGGTCTATATCGTTATTTTATTCCTGAACTTAAAGAGCCTTCCGGTTTCCAGTATGCGGCTTCATCGTGTGCGGGATTTGGCGGAGTGCTTCTTATTGGCGGAATGGATCCGTTTTCCGGAGAAATGAATGTGCCGCTGGCATACGATCTTGCTTGTCCGGTAGAGTGCAAGCCGGGAATCAAGGTCAGGGTAGATGATTCCACATTTGAGGCGGTGTGTCCGGAATGTGGTTCAAAATATGATGTTACAATGCAGGCGGGTGCCCCTGTCTCTGGACCGGCTGCAGACGGAAATCACAGATATGCGCTGAGGCGATATCAATGTGTGCCGGCCCAATATGGAGGCTATCTAATAGTCAATAGGTAAAATGGGAATGCTTGAGGGACTCTTATATATGCTTTGGCGTGGTGTGGCGATTGGAGTTATAATTTCCGCGCCGATGGGTCCCGTAGGTATTTTATGTGTACAGCGCACACTTGAGAAAGGCAGGCGTACAGGATTTTATACAGGTGTCGGAGCTGCGCTGTCAGATCTGTTTTATTGTCTGTTGACAGGTTTCGGGCTTTCTTTTATTGAGGAGTTTTTGGAGAAGAATTCCAATATAATTCAGTTGGTGGGCAGTCTTGTGCTTATAGGCTTTGGCATTTATCTATTTAAGTCGAATCCCTCAAAAAAATTGAAACGTCCTTCGGACAATGGTATTCCTGCGGGAAAAAATATATTAAGCGGCTTTTTGTTTACTTTTTCCAACCCATTGATTATATTCCTTATAATAGGTCTGTTTGCCCGTTTTAATTTTTTATTGCCGGATATAATGTTCTATCATTATATTTTAGGATTTATAGCCATTATTGCCGGTGCTTTAATGTGGTGGTGGATAGTGACATTTTTTGTCGATAAAGTCAGGGCTCATTTTAATTTGCGCTCTATGTGGTTGATAAATAAGATTATAGGGAGCGTTATACTGATGTTCGCGGTAGTGGGTATTTTTAATGCTGTCGCAGGATTGGCAAATGCCGCTGAGAGTGTTTCTCCGCAAGAGTTATGCCCAAAAACAATTAAATTGTCAAATCATAATTCAGGGAGTGTCGTAAAATGGATTGATTTGAAAGGATTTAATAATTTTGACCTTAAATTCAGGATTCGCAATATCAATAACTCTGAACGGAAAAGGTATGAATTCACGGACTCGACAGGCAAATCGGGCTACAGCTGTTATCCCGGCTGGAGGATTATATTTGGAGATGAGATCCGGTCTCCATTTGTGTCGGTAAAAACTGAGAGTAATCCTTTCGATGAAGTCACTGATCAGCCGACAATAACTTTCTCGTTGAGAAAAGGGCAGACTCTTTTATCAAATCAAGTTTTTACGTCCGGTTTTAATATTTTTGAAGGGTTAAATGCCTATAGAATAAGAGTAAAAAGCGGAGAACTTACATTGTGGGGCGGTAACAGAGTTTATGATACAATTTTTTCCGGTGTCAGGCTGGATACTATACCTGACAAAATCGGTTTCGCTGTGGAACCGGGAGGAGAGATATGGATAGAACATGTAGATCTGAAAAACATAAGTGTGGATAATCTTAAAGAATGCAATAGTTCCGATAGCTTAAGTTTGCCTGTGATAGAGTTGCTAAAAGAGAAATTGAACCATTCGAAAGACAGAATAGAGGGCTTATGGGGATTATTGGATTATTCTGTAGATGACACCTATCTTAAATTAGGTGGAGAATATACAGTCGCGATAATTGGAAACCCCGGCAGAGGGGATACCATGGGATACGATGTATATTATGTCTCCGGGGCAGAAAAGTATCCTGACAGCTGGGAATATGGAGCCGTAAAAGGTGTTCTGAAACCCACTGCGTTCCCTGATTTGTTTAACATGAAGTGGATTTCAGCAAATGGCGATAGAATAAAAAAGAGTATCAAAGTTGAGTTTGATACTCACGATATGATAATAAGCATTCCTGAATATTCATCTACCATTCGTTTCCGGAAGATCTATCCGGTGCAGCCAGAATAAAAAGTTTATTATTCTTTTTGGAGTGTGTTTGCTTTTAAATAGACCTATTTCTGGGGCATTACACCTGTCAACATAAAGTATCCGTTATTACTCAAGATATCAATAATCTCACCTGTTTCCAATTCAATAGATACGGTTCCTTCCGAATAGGGAGCAATTTCATAAGGGTCGTAGCTGAACAGTATGCCGTTGGATGTGATTGCGAACTCTTTGGGAAGCTGAATACTATCGATTGAAACGAGCAACTGATAACTACTGTCTTTCAGTTTGTTCCGGACAAGTCGGGTGAGTTGTTTCTGGTAATTCTCTTTAAACAGATCCTGATATTCGATTATTTTACCGTCAAGCATACTGAAATTTATAAAAGCGGTAGACTGATTGCCGTGTGCTGCTCCGCATGCATAAGATTCCCTTTTGTTTTCCCAAACCACAACTCTTGGTGTAACCAAAGTTGTGGTAAGATTTGAGAAATCTTCTCCACAAGCTTCCGTATCCACAGGATCAAGAGATGTAGATAACATGCTGTCGGGCATTTCCGGCATAGGTTTGCCATCTGTGGTTATCTCTATATGAGCCATCTTCATGAGGGTGTCTCGCAGATGAAGAATCTCTGTGTCTCCTATATCCTGCGGAAGAACGCCTTGACCGATGAAACGTACGTACTTCCCTCCCGGTATGGCAAGTGTGTCTGATGAAATATCCTCTCCGATAATATCATAAGTAAATGACTCCAAAACTATATTTCGTGGCTTTGTTTCGTTGTGGCTTTCTGTCTTCCCTTTGCAAGAAGATAAGATAAGAGCGAGACTTGCCACGGCAAAATACATTATTCTTTTCATAATTATTGTTTAAATATAATTCAATATTCCGGTGTATAAGTAAGTATTCAAATTTTTTACCATCCGCCCGAGGCTCCGCCCCCTCCGGTAGAACCCCCGCCAAATCCTCCTCCGAATCCGGATTTTCCACCTCCTATTGGCGGAACTATTACGACCGGCATCTCTTTTTTAGGAAGAACAAACGTAACGCGTTTTTGATGGTGACAGTATTCACATTCATATATTTTTTCTCCCATTCCTTCGTGGGTAAATGAGGGGTGCCTTAAAGTATGCTCTCCGATAAGGTGCATGGCCACAGTATGACACTTTGGACATTCTGTGTATTTTAATTGTTTTACTTTGAACGGATAACGCTCTATTGTTCCGCAATCAGGACATTCCCATACATCATAATCAATAGTGTTGAGTTTCTCTTCAAAATCCTGAGAGGATGATAGTAACTCGTTGTCCTTGTCTTCTGAAAGACGGATCATCTTTGATCCGCATGTTGAGCAAAGCCTGCGACGTTTTCTATTCCTGTTATAATTAAAGAGGGCCAGCAAATAAAAAACAGATGCACATCCTGCAGAGAAAGGAATGAGCCATCCTAAAGAGTTGAGGCTATGTCTCCATACAAGAGCCTTGTGGTAGCTGTCTTTTCCTTTTGCAGACATGGCTGTCCGGATATAAGACACGGCAGATACAAGAAAGCAAATAAAAATTATTATGCCAATAAATTTAAGAAGTATTGACTTGTCAAGTGTCTCGGTTCCGCCATTGAAATTATCGCGTTGTCCGGATTTTAATTCTTCTGCCACTGACGGATCCGAAAGAATTTCAGCAATCTGCGAGACGGATGCCAATACAGCTCCGTCCAGATCTCCGCTTTTCATATGAGGAACAATACGTTTTGTTATAATCTCTTTGCACACGATATCCGGCAGTACTCCCTCCGCTCCATATCCGGTCTGAATCCGGGCTATTCTCTGGGCAGGAGCAATCGCAAGCAATATGCCATTATCTTTGTCGCTTTTCCCGATTCCCCATGATGTAAAAAGCGATTCACACCATTCTTCAATTGGGTCGTCTCCAATGTCGGGAGGTATGGCGACGACCATTTCCGCAGATGTCTGTTGTCTTATATTCCAAAGAATGTTGTTCACTTTATTTTTTGTCTCAGGTGCCAGAAGATTACCCGGATCCGACACATATTCATATCTGTTGGCTATATTGACATTCGGCATATCTTCCGGTGCGTATTCCGCATGTATTGGAAGAAAAATTGCGAGAAACAATGCAAATACTATGAATTTCATTTTTATTATGAATAATATTATTTATCAAACAGCCGGAAGGCTGTGGCCGTTCAGTTTTCGGAAAAGATCAAGGGCATAGATATCTGTCATTCCTGATATGTGGTCGAGAACGCTTTGCACTCGTTGATAAGGAGTACTGGCAACAGTGTCATATTGTTCGGGAATAATGTTTAGAAGCAATCTTGAATAGTTCTTTTCGGGATGAAGCACAGCATCCATCAATGTGTCAAGCAGATATGTGAGGATCCGGTTGCCGGCGAGTTCTATGTCCACAACTTCTCTGGCGCAGTAGATCTTACTCCATGCGGTTGCCGAACATTGCTCATATGCGTCAAGAAGGTCTTGGTCAAGCCCTTTGATCAGAGACCCTGTATATGTGCCATTGAGAATCTCCTTTTCATTTTTCACAAACACGTCCGCACAGTTCACAACTAATGTGCCAATGGCATTGGAGCGAAGGTATGCAATTTTTTCGTTTGGATCTGCAAGATGGGACAAAGCCCGTGTCATTCTTGCCTGATCTTCTTCATTGAAGAATGCGAGCAGGTGGTGCTGCACGATATCGGGTGTAAGAATCTTGAGCTTGTGAGCATCCTCCAGATCCATTATCTGATAGCAGATGTCATCTGCCGCTTCTGTTATGTATACCAGAGGATGACGTGAGAATCTGTCCTGGGACAATTCAGGGATTCCCAACTGAACCGCAACTTTGCGGAAAATCTCCAACTCGGATTGGAAGAAGCCAAATTTGCCCTTTTCCCCTGCATCGGCTGAGGTGTAAGGATATTTTACAATAGAGGCAAGTGATGAGTATGTCATTGCCATTCCTCCTCGTCTTCTTCCACGGAATTGATGTGTAAGCAGACGGAAAGAATTGGCATTCCCCTCAAAGTTGGTGAAGTCTGACCATTCCTTGTCTTTAAAAAGCGATTTAAGTTTCTGGCCGTTTCCTTCACTGAAATAAGTGGAGATCGTTTTTTCTCCAGAATGTCCGAATGGCGGATTCCCGAGATCATGGCACAGACATGCGGCGGCTACAATGTCTCTGAGATAATCCAACTTTCTGACCCATGTCTGTCCTGCGTGCCTGGACGCCAGTCTGATAGCAACCTCGTTTGCCATAGATCTCCCGACAGATGACACCTCCAGACTGTGCGTTAGTCTGTTGTGTACAAATATGCTTCCCGGAAGAGGAAATACCTGTGTTTTGTTCTGGAGACGGCGGAAAGGTGAGGAAAAAATGAGCCTGTCATAGTCTCGTTGAAAATCGGAACGAGTCTGATGCCGGTTGTCATGAAATTCCTCCATGCCGAGTCTTTTGTCGCAAATTAGCTGGTCCCAGTTCATAGTCTGAATATTCCTGTTTATAGATTTAGAAACTGAAGTCAAGATGATTTCAGTTTCTAAAAATCATCTTTTAGAAACTGTTTAAATTTATTACGAAAAAATTATATAATAGTTTTTTCGATAATTATGAGGTCCTTTTTGGCCGTTTTCGTCAAGTTTCGGCGGTCAAAGCCGATAGGTTTATCCCTTCTTAATTCGCGGAACCATCTCAAAAATAACTCTCAAAATTCCTCGAAAATAAATTTAAACAGTTTCTTACACAAAGTTAATAAAATAATCCAAGCTTTGGCTTCGTTAAGATAACAATGATTAGGATGCCGTATAAAATAAAATCTTCCCAATTCATATGGATACCCTTGTGTCTTCTTTTCTTTGCGATGACTTGTCATGCAAGACCAGGAGACAAAGAATTGAACAGACCATATGCTGACCTTAAAAAGTGGCATTTTGGGTTTTCAATTGGCACACATTTCGAGGATCTGGATTTTACGCATAATGGATTTGTAACGCCGGATGGTGAAAAGTGGGGAATAGAGGTTCCGAGTTTTGCCCCTGGAATCTGTGCCAATGTACTGGTGGATTTACGACTTCATAAACATTTTAATCTTCGCCTGTCTCCAGGGATGTATTTCGGTTCGAAAGGGGTTGAGATGCTAAGTTCAACCAATGGCGCGACGGCTCGCCAGGAGATAAAGACAGCTAATGTAGTGCTTCCGCTTGATCTTAAGATATCGGGGGAGAGATATAAAAACAGCCGCCCGTATGTCACGGTGGGAGCCATGGGTGCGTTTGATGTAGGGAAGAAGCGTTCTGACTATCTCAAATTCAATACTGCGGATGCCTATCTTACAGTAGGGTTGGGGTGCGATTTTTATTTGCCGTTCTTCAAACTTAATCCTGAAATTAAATTTTGTTTCGGGCTTACAGATATTTTGCGTCATGATCGTCCTGACCTGGATGATAATCCGGAGATTTTTAAGATAACGCAATCTCTTTCTAAGGTTAAATCGAAGATGGTTGTATTGAGCTTTTATTTCGAATAGCGGATGGGAGTGTCTACTGAAAAGGGAAGATGTGTAATACCTAATTGGACAATACTGGTAGTGATGCTGATTAGTGCGGTCCAATCCAAGGTGTATGCCCAGGATGACGTGCAGTTCACGCAATATTGGGCTGTGCCTTCGTATTATAATCCTGCCGCTACCGGAGAGATAGACTTCGTTAGGATCAGAGGAGGAGCCCGTTTGCAGTGGTTGGGTATCGACAATGCTCCGAAAAGTTTTATGGCAAGTGCCGATACTCCTTTTAAAATAGGGAAAAAGAGAATAGGCGTGGGACTAAATATGTCGCAGGAAAGTCTCGGACTATTTTCAAATATGCTTATAAACCTCCAGGCAAGCTATAAGTTCAGGCTTTTCAAGGGCACACTTTCCATTGGTCTGCAAGGCGGCTATTTTAGTTCAAAATTTAAGGGCACTGAGGTATATATCCCTGATGGAGACGATTTTCATGAATCAGGTGATGAGGCAATTCCATTACGGGACATGACCGGAAATTCGTTTGACCTTTCGGCCGGTTTATGGTACAGTCACAAGTATTTTAATATAGGCATCTCGGGACTGCATTTGCTGGAACCTACCGTTTCGTTTGACAGTGAGGACTCGGAATCTGCTGAGATGGTGCAGTATGAAACCAAGTTGAGACGAGCCATATATTTGATTTCAAATGGCAATATTGCATTAAAAAATACGTTATTTGAATTGCAACCCTCGTTAATGTTAAAGAGTGATTTCTCCAGATTTAGCGTTGAGGCAACATTCCGGGCAACATACAAGAAAATGTTTTGGGCTGGTATTGGCTATCGCTATAATGACGCTGTGAGTGCCATGATAGGAGCGGAGTTTAAGAATTTTTTCATCGGGTATTCCTATGATTATCCTACATCCGCAATTTCTAAGGTTTCATCGGGAAGTCATGAGCTTATAATCGGTTACAGGGTCAAACTTGATTTCAGTGCCAAGAACAGACACAAACATCGTTCGATAAGGATAATGTAAATATAAATATAAAAACAAGCACAATACGCAATATTATATAAGATGAGATACGAAAAAAAATCATATGCCGGAACATTCGGGAGATACCTGGCTTCTGTCTTGATAGGAGCGGTGATGTCCGGAGGTCTGGTTTCATGTATGGGCCTTAAAGGTGGCAGTTCCGGTGGCGAAGTTACCGGAGTGGGGGGCAGCAGTTTTGCAGAGCCGGCACCATATGGCATGGTGCTGATAGACAGGGGATCGATAGTTATGGGTCCATCAGCTGATGATAGTATTGCAGACATTAAGGCTAATCCCAAAGGGATTTCCGTCGATGCTTTCTGGATGGATGAAACTGAAATAACAAATTCAAAATATAAGCAATTTGTGTTTTGGGTGAGAGATTCTATCATTCGCGAGCGACTTGCGGATCCGGCATATGGCGGGAATGAAGCATTTAAGATAGAAGAAGATAAAGAGGGGAATCCTATTGGCCCGTTTCTTAACTGGAACAAACCTATTCCATGGCGCAATCCGAATGAAGATGAGGCCCGGGCCATAGAGAGTCTGTATCGTATAAATCCTATTACCGGCCAGCGGGAGCTTGATCCGACACAGCTAAATTACAGATATGAGATTTATAATCATACAGAGGCTGCGAAACGTAAAAACAGATTGGATCCGGCCAGAAGGGAATACAATACAGATATAGAGGTATCTACTGAACTGCCTGTCATATCGAAAGACACCGCCTATATGTCGGAAGATGGCGAGATAATCCGTGAGACGGTGAGCCGTCCGCTTACCGGAGACTTCGATTTCTTGAATACTTATATTGTCAATATTTATCCTGATACAACAGTATGGATAAATGATTTTGAGAATGCATATAATGAACCATATACCAGGATGTACTTCTCGCATGCGGGATATAACGATTATCCAGTGGTAGGAGTCAGCTGGGAGCAGGCTAATGCGTTTGCAAACTGGCGCACAGACTATCTGCGCAGATCGTTGGGTAAGGAAGGAATTTATGTGGAGCCTTATCGTTTGCCAACCGAAGCCGAATGGGAATATGCCGCACGTGCCGGCAATTCGGAGACACCCTACCCGTGGGAGGAGACTTTGCCCATGGATGAGAGGGGCTGTTTTTATGCTAACTTCAAGCCGATGGATGGCGATTTTGTCCGCGACGGGCATGTTATAACATCTTCAGTGGGAACATTCAAGCCTAATGATTTCGGACTATATGATATGGCCGGCAATGTATCCGAGTGGACATCTACAGCTTATACGGAAAGTGTGGGTAACCTTACGTCAGATCTCAATCCGGAATACAGATATGACGCTGCCAAGGAGGATCCCTATAAAATGAAACGCAAAATCGTGCGAGGTGGATCTTGGAAAGATGTGGCACGAAATATACGATCCGACTTGCGCATGTGGGAATATCAGAATGAACAAAGGTCTTATATCGGTTTTCGATGTGTTCGTTCACAAATAGGTTTTGCTAAAGGTACACAGAAAAAGAAAAAATAATACATGGTGAAAATTCGCAAATATGCCAACGTGATAGAGAGATTCCTTCACGGTGAAAAGGGGCAGAGATTCTTTAATTTTGCTTATTCCATTGGAGCGGCTATTGTTATTTGGGGTGCACTTTTTAAAATTCTGCACTTGCCGGGAGGTAGTCTGCTTCTCTGTATAGGTATGGGCACTGAGATTGCCATGTTTATTCTTACGGCGTTTGACCGTCCTCCTAAAGAATATGCCTGGGAAGAGGTATTTCCTGTATTGGACTCCAAGAATGAGGAGGATCGACCTAATTTTGCAGGTCATCCGGCGGTAAATATAAGCGGTGTCAGGTATGCTGAAGATGGATACGATGAAAGCACAGCCGGAGTGGCAACAGTATCACCCCAGACTGTATCAGTCAACCCAGCTCCGGAAATCGCGCCTGTAGAAAAAATAGAGATGCCGGATATCAAAGGGCTGGCGGAGGCTTCTGCCGACTATGTTTCTCAAATGAGCTCTATTGCAGAAGAGATTGCCACACTGAATGAAACTTATACCAAGCAGATGCGGGATCTTAACCGGAATGTAGGTGGATTAAACACCATATATGAAATTCAGCTAAAAGGTATTTCTGCTCAGCTTGAGACAATTGACAGTGTAAACCGAGGTCTGAAGGATTTGCGTGACATGTATGAGAAATCTGCTCATGAATCAACACGATATTGCGAGGAGACTGAGAAGATGGCTCGTTACATGCGTCAGCTTAACGCTGTATACGAGAAGATGATAACGGCTATGACCATTAACATGCAGACACCGGTTATGGGTGCCATGCCTGTTAATCCATTTGACAAAGAGGATGAAGTTCCTAACGCTTAATTATAATTTAGAGTCTGATTAAATGGCAGGTGGTGGAAATAATGTAGCGCGTATGTCGCCGAGGCAGAGGATGATAAACCTTATGTATATCGTCCTTACCGCCATGTTGGCTCTTAATGTTTCGAGCGATGTCCTGAATGGATTCAATCAGGTACATGACGGCATCCAACAGACAAATGCAAATATTTCATCGAGAAATAATGTGCAGTTTGAACATCTTCAGTCGCTTTATGAACAGAATCCCGAAAAAACGGAAAAATGGTATAAGGCTGGTCTCGAACTTCATAATCGTTCGGAAGAGATGTTCTCTGTGATAGAAAATCTTAAGGCAGAAATTGCAAGAGCCGCCGATGGCAAGGATGGAGATTACCGTAATCTTGTAAATAATGATGATCTTGAGGCATCGTCGGTGACAATGCTTAACCCGGCTACTGGCAAAGGTGCCAATCTCCGGAAACTATTGAATTCATATAGTGATTATGTGTCGTCATTGATTTCTGATTCGACTAAAAAGGCTTCTGTAAGGCAGATGCTTTCTACTAAGGTCGGGAATAAAAAAGGAACTGTTGGCGAAACGACATGGGAACAACTTATGTTTGAAAATATGCCTGCGGTGGCAGCTGTGACTTTGCTTGCCAAAGTGCAGAATGATATCCGTCAGGCTGAATCTGAGGCTTTGTCAAATCTGATTACTTCTGTGGATATTGGTGATGTCAGGGTTAATGAACTTAATGCGTATGTGATTCCTCACTCCAATATGGTTATGAGAGGCGGTAAGTACTCTGCGAATATCGTGTTGGCGGCTATTGATACCACCAAGCGCCCTGATATATTCGTGAATGGCGCAAGATTGAATAATTCCAAAGGATTATACGAATTTGTGGCGGGTTCGGTAGGTAACCATGAATATTCGGGTTATATCGAGGTTTCGAGAGGAGACGGGACAATAGACCGCAGACCATTTAAGTCCTCATATACTGTAATGGAGCCCATGGCTACCATTTCTCCGACAATGATGAATGTCTTGTATGCCGGAATTGCGAACCCAATAAGCATTTCTGTTCCCGGAGTTCCGATGGAGAAGGTGCAGGCAACCATGACCAACGGCTCTCTTGTCAGAAACGGGGATCACTGGATTGCACATCCAGGTAAGGTTGGTAGTGAGGCTGAAATATCAGTATCGGCCAATATAGAAGGAGGAACACAGAAAGTTGGCTCGATGAAATTCAGGGTTAGAAAATTGCCTGATCCAAGTCCCTATCTTGCTGTTAAAGATGGTAACGGAAATATAGTCCATTACAAAGGGTCTCCCAAAAGAATATCGAAAGGAGCGCTTATGGAATCTCCTGGGCTTGGAGCCGCGATAGATGATGATATATTGAATGTCTCTTATTCCGTAGTGTCTTTCTCAACTGTTTTTCTGGATCAGATGGGAAATGCAATACCTGAACTGTCGGATGGCGCTAAATTTTCGTCAAGACAGAGGGAACAGTTCCGAAGGCTTAAGGCCGGAAAGAAGTTCTTTATTAACAATGTTAAAGCTAAAGGTCCGGATGGTATCACTCGTGATATATCCCCGATGGAGGTGGCGTTAAATTAAACTCCATTCGTATACTTGTCAAAATATAAGAAAATGAGAAATTTTCAAAAAATAGTAATGCTCTTGGCCACTGTATTGGCAATCCCGGTTGTGGCGCAGGTAGAGAATGGCGGTACGATCAGAAAACGTACAGAAAGAGATAAAAAGAAAACTGAACAGACAGTCGGTGTTACCGATCGGATGCAGGCCTTTTATGAGAAAAAGGCCCCCCATGATGCCGATCTTGCATATATGCGGGAGATTTACAGGGAAATAGACCTGAAAAAACCGGAAAATGCCCCGTTATATTATCCCGAAGACTTGATAGACGGAAGAGAAAACCTTCTCCGGGTTATTCTTGGAGCTGTTGTCAGCGGATCGATCCCGGCATATGAATATCTTGACGGGCGGGAGATTTTCTCCGACAAGTATAAGGTAAATGTAGGGGAGATGCTTGACCGGTATGGCATATATTATACTCAGGGGAAAGGTTCTACTTCCAAGAATCCGAAATATGTAATTGAAGAGGCAGATATGCCTACCGATCAGGTCCTGAACTATTATATAATAGAAAAATGGGAGTTTGACAGAAGATCAAATAGGATGAAAACCCGGGTGGAAGCCATTTGCCCGGTGTTGACCAGAAGCGGAGATTTTGGAGGAGATACCAAATATCCGATGTTCTGGGTTAAATATGACGCATTGCGTCCATATCTTGCAAGGCAATATGTGTTTGTAAGTGATGATAATAATATGCCTCAATATAGTCTCGATGACTATTTTAATCTCGGGATGTATGATGGTGAAATATATAAAACGCGTAATCTTCGTAACCTTTCGATGGCTCAGATGTTTCCGGATGAAGATGACCGGAAGCAGGCTCAGGACAGTATTGACAAGAGGTTAAGGTCTTACGGTAAAAATTTGTGGGTTCCTACAAGGGAAGAGTTCCTTGCTCAAAAAGAGAAGGAGATGAAGGATTCTCAAGCAATTGCATCGGGTGATTCTATTCCCGGGAAGACAGTTGTCTCCGAAACATCATCGACTGTAAAGAACACAAGTGCTCGTTCGCGTAAACGCACATCCACAGCTAAAAAACCGAGGACATCCAAGGTTAAGAGTTCTTCATCAAGTGTTCCCAATTCATCCGCAACAAAATCAGTGAGAAGAAGAAGAAAATAAATTTTGGTAAAGTAAGAAACACTCTTTCTTTATAATTACTTTTAGAAAGCTTCGAGAATAGAATAATTGCTCGAAGCTTTTTTGTAATATCAATTAAAATTATTTTATGATAAAATTTATAAAATAATCCTCAAATATTCAGTTAAATAGGAGTAGATGAGAAAAAATAGATAAATTTTTTTTTGAAAAAAGTTTGCACAAGAACAAAAAAGGTTATAACTTTGCAACCGCAAAACGGAAAACAAAACATGTTATAAAACATAAAAACATTTCCGTAATGCCCAAGCACAATGAAATTTTGCCACAAGACTACAGCAGCGCGATGCACGGTTTTATAG
>CAQFOZ010000051.1:0-13885 GCA_948788915.1 uncultured Muribaculaceae bacterium
GGAAAGAAATCGCTCAGTGAGCTCGATGAACTTCTTGACAAGCTTAACCTTTCCTTCGGAATGGATATTTCAAAATATAAATTAGACAAAGACTAATTCCCAATGAGACATAATAAAAAATTCAACCACCTCAGCCGCAAGAAAGGACATCGCGAGGCTCTTCTCAAAAACCTTTCTATAGCTCTTATTGCACATAAGAGGATCTTTACGACTGTGGCAAAAGCTAAAGCGTTGAGGGTTTTCGCAGAGCCTCTGATTACTCGTGCGAAAAAAGATGATATGCAGAACCGCCGTATCGTGTTCAGCTACCTTCAGAATAAGGAGGCAATTAAGGAGTTGTTTGGCCCCATTTCAGAAAAAGTGGCTGACCGTCCCGGTGGCTATCTCCGCATAATCAAGACTGGTCATCGTCTTGGTGACAATGCTGAAATGTGTATGATTGAATTCGTTGATTTCAACGAGAATATGCTTGAAGCAGCTGCTCCTAAGAAAGCTAAAACGACACGTCGTTCTCGCTCTAAGAAAGCTACTGCGCCTGCAGCAGCTGAGACTCCGGCAGCTGAAGTAAAAGCTGAGGAAGCTCCCGCAGAGGAAAAAGCTGAGTAACCTATACTCATCATATATTAGGCAGGGGAAAGAGATATTATATCTCTTTCCCCTGCCTAATATATGATCCGATGAGTCTGTAGGTTATTATATATGCGATTTTAAGATCCGGAATGCGGATATTTCAGGAATGCGGCTTCGGGTAGCGATAAAAATCTGATCATTCTGTCCAATTGTTCTATGGAACCATATCCACGGGTGTATTCGATTGTGTATCGCAGTTTAAAAATGTCGTTAATTCCGCTATTGTTGATTGGCAAAGGTTCATCTGTCTGTTCGATGTCAGCTTTTACTGAAAATTTTGCATCCGCTCCATCCTTGATGTGAATCAGACGGGGGATATATGAACTTGGTGACGGTTTGCACGACAGATATTCGGATATGAATGATATGGATATATCTGTAATCGGTGAATCGAAATCAATTAGTATATCAATTCCGAGCCATTGTGTAAGAATGTTTTCTAATCCTGATACCAATTCTTCAGATGTGTTTGGAATGCACACCAGATAACCTGTTTCAGACACCTTGCGGAACATCTTTGTATGGTTTTCTTTTATATGCGATGTGACAAACGCAACTTTGCATCCTGCACGTCTGAAAGTTTCTCCTATATGGTAGCCCTCTTCGCTTAGTTCGTCCAGTATTACTATTCTTCTGGGAGGAAATGAAAATTGTATCCTGTTGGTAGTCTGTAAATAACCGTTTTGTTTTGGCCTGGGTGAGAGCTTCCCGCTCATTAGCTCTTCCATGCGTTTCTCAAGATAATTGTCAGCCATATGGTCTATCTGTCGGTAATTCTATGATTATTGGAAATATGTAAGTAGTTGAGATAAATTAATGAACATATAAAACGATGATATTTTTGAGTCGATTTTGGTGCGGAGCGAAGGAGCATATATACATATGCGACTGAACGACAAACCGAAAGCAACCAAAAAGATCGAGTTTTATAGTTCAAGATTAAAATAATACATATATCGATTAATTTTTCTCAGCTACTTAAAAGTTAAAGGATTGGAGAGACAAGTCGCAGAATGGATTCAAGCATCCGTTGCGACAATGGGCGCTTGCGCCATTTCGGGAAGCTTAGTTTAGTGCAATTTTTAATGTCCTCGAAGAATATGTCGCGCATTTGTCGGTTAAACACCTTATCATACACAATGAGGCTACATTCAAAATTATTTTCAAAACTGCGGTAGTCAAAGTTGGTAGAGCCTGCAATAACAATATCCTCATCTATGATAATTGATTTGGCGTGCAACATACCGGGATTGTACTTATAAACTTTTATGCCGGCTTTAAGACATTGCGTAATATAGGAGTAGCTGGCATATTGAAGCATATGTGAGTCATTCTGCCCGGGAATCATTATCCGTACATCTATTTTAGACAATGCGGCGGCCTCAAGAGCATGTTGCAGTGCATCGGTCGGAAGGAAATAGGGGGTTTGTATATATATGGAGCGTGTTGCTCCTGAAATCGCTTTGTGAAAGCATAGAGCGAGACTGTCCCAGGAATCAGTCGGTCCGGAACTGATAAGTTGCATGCCGATGCTGTTATGCAGCAAGGTCCTGCCAAATGGAGGATACTCCATTGCTTCAGGATTATTCTTGAAATTCCAGTCTACTACGAAGGAATAGGTCAGAGCTTCAACTATATCGCCCCTCAGACGGAAATGTGTGTCGCGCCATGGACCTCCGTCATTGCCTCCGTATACATATCTGTCAGCGATGTTCATCCCTCCGATATATCCTGTCTCTCTGTCAATCACCACGAGTTTACGGTGATTGCGCCAGTTTATGCGGTTGGCAAGTTGTGGGAAATTCACACGAAAGAATGGATGCACGTCTATCCCGTTTTCCTGCATCCTGCGGAAGAACTTGCTTTTGGCACTGAAACTTCCTACATGGTCATATATCACTTTTACCTCAACTCCCTCCCTGGCTTTGCCTATCAGTATCTCCGATATTTCTGTACCTATTTTGTCATCGGAAAATATATAATACTGCAGATATATGGATTTTCGTGCTCTAATTAGATCCTTTTTAAGAGATCTGAATTTGTCAGCACCGTTTGTGAAAATTTCTATTTCGTTGTTTTCTGTGTAGAATGAAGAGTTAAGCGAGCGACCGAGCTTTATCAGGTTCTTGGATGCTTGTGTCAGATCCAGATTGGTAATGTTGACGTGTGTCGGAGTCATGTTGCTGAGGATTTTGCGCTTGTTCATTTTTGAGATCATGTGCTCTCCGCGAAGGCTCCTTCCGAAAAAAAGATAGAAAACGAGACCGATTACCGGGAGAAAAATCAGCGCGATAACCCATGCCAGTGAGCGGATGGGATTCCTATTTTCCTTGAGCACAACGGCAACGCAGCTTATAATTGTGATTGCATAAGCTATGAGAATTGCTATATTTATCCAATAACTGATACTATACATCAAATATTCCTCTGCAATCCCAAATATAATAAAAAAATAAAATATAACAAAAATATCCTCGATTCCAATGTGAATTGAAATCGAGGATATTTATTAAAGTAGTTATTCTTTATATTTTTTATTCGTGACGTCCGATGGAACGCAGGTAGCTGAGCAGAAGCTGAGGACGGTCGGATTGTACTAATGTTGCTCCTGTTTCCAGAAGTTTGCCGTATATTTCCGCAGGATTACCGTACATTGCGGCATCATCACAAAGGCCTCCATTGTGTGTGTCCCATAAGGCATTGACCCATAATTTAGCTCCAGTGTTATGTATCTTTTTCAGTGTCTTCTGTACTTCAGGTGTGTATTCGGGCCATACAACCTCGAAAGCTGCCGGAACATATCCTGAACTCAGATAACTGTCTGCAAGTTTCTGGGCATTTTTCTTTGTATAGTCTACGATGGGAAAATACACCATCCTGCCATTTATTTTATTCATGACCTTTTCCAAAGGTTTGTTACCTTTGATGATCATTTGGTCTGTGACGCCCATTTCATCGGTTATTTCCAATACTTTGTCGAAATATTCATATCCCTTATCGATGTTTACGACAACTTTGTCTTTGCAGACGGCCAAGGCTTCACGTAAAGTGGGCATTTTTATTTGCGTACGACAGCCATGACCAGATTTAAGCGTCAGCTGAGATATTGAATCGTACGTCCATTCAGACACTTTCCCTTTACCGGAAGTGGTACGGTCGAGAGTGCGATCATGGCAGATCACGAGCACGCTGTCTTTTGTCATTTGAAGATCTATCTCGATAATATCAACTCCCATGTCGATAGCTGATTTCATGGCCGGAATTGAGTTTTCGGGATGATTCCGCCAATCTGAGCGATGGCTTGCAACAAGTACTTTATTCGACTTTGGGTCAAGAAGTTCTTTCATGATTCTCTTTGCACGGTTTTCCGCCGTTGACAGAGATGAAACCAAAATAATAGAAGAGAGAAGTAAAAATAACTTTTTCATAGACTGTATTAATTTTAGAAGCTTTGAAACTTCTTTGAAAAACAACGCAAATATACGAAGAATATTCGACGAAACATAATAGCGAATGTCGGGCAAAGCCCGGTTCGCGGTCGCAAAGCGAATTGTGTGAGTCAAATATACGAAGAATATTCGACGAAACATAATAGCGAATGTCGGGCAAAGCCCGGTTCGCGGTGACAAATCAAATTTATTAGAAACTGTTTAAATTTTTTAGAAACTGTTTAAATTTATTTTCGAGGGAATTTCACAAGTCGAGGAGGTTGCATATTGGAATATGCAGCCAACGAGACCTTTTGGAATTCACCGGAAAGACCCTTCGGGCGGATGAAAAGAATTTCCATGACACCCTCTAAAATATAATTCGTGTTAAATTCAAACACACTCTTGGAGTCAGGTATATGAAAAAAATAAGGAGTGTGTTTATTTCTGAACTAAATTTTTTAATTTTGTACTACAAGGTAATTAGATTAGTTGGGTTATGAGAAGTAAGGAAATCGAGGATATCCTGTTAAAGAATGCGAAGATTCTTTCAGAATCTTCATCCGGAGAGGATAAAATGAAGCCATGTAACGGTGCGATGTATCCCTCGGTCGATGCTATAAAAGAAATTATCTCAATAGTCAAGGCTGTTGTCTTTCCTGATTTTTTTGATAGCGGGTATAACAGTAGTAATTTTCGCGGGCATTCAATTGGAGTGAACGTGGAACGTCTCCATTCCATTCTCAGCATAGAGATAGGAAAGGCTCTTTGTTTTGACAGTGATCTGCAGAATTCCGAGTGTGGGGATAGAAGCTCCTTGCTTGCCGCCGGGTTCATAGATAATCTGCCTGAGATAAAAAGGTTGCTACTGACAGATGTGATTGCCATATTCAATAATGATCCTGCTGCTGACAACTTTGCAGAAGTTGTGTTGAGCTATCCTGCTATCAATGCAATGACTCACTACCGAACGGCACATTCCTTGCATAATCTTGGAATCCCTATTCTTCCACGTGTCATATCGGAATTTGCCCATTCTGTTACAGGTATTGACATAAATCCCGGTGCGCAGATAGGTGAATATTTTGCAATAGATCACGGCACTGGTGTGGTTATAGGCGAAACAGCTATTGTAGGAGATCACGTCACTCTTTATCAGGGTGTGACATTAGGTGCCAAGAATTTCTCATATGACAATGACGGGCATCCGGTAAATATTCCGCGTCATCCCATAATCGAGAATAATGTCACAATATATTCCAATTCCTCGATTCTCGGGAGGATTACAGTAGGTCATGATTCTGTGATAGGAGGTAATATCTGGCTGACACATTCTGTGCCTCCAGGATCTCGCATCCTGCAACGAAAGGCAGTAGATACTCAGTTTATCGGTGGTTTAGGCATCTGATAACGGATATCTGCCTAAAAACAAAAGGTTCCATTCCAGATATATGTTTTGTGGAATGGAACCTTTGGGCTTAATATAATTCGTGTTAAATTCAACTCTCTCTAAGTTATTCCTGAGAAAGAACAACGCTTAGAGTGCGTTCCCCTTTGAGTTGTTTATGTTGTGTGCCAAATCCTTTCTTTGAAAATGTCAGTTGTGCATCCGAGGGAACTTCCATTACGTAATTACCCATTTTATCGGTAGTACTGGTCGCTCCTGAGGCTTCGCACTTTACGGTTACACCTGCAATTGGTGTGGCCTGTATGTCGCGCACGTTTCCTCTGAGCTTTATAACCTTGGCGTTATTTGATGGGTTCTTTTGAGTCTTTATGTCTTTGGGGATTCCGGTATTCTCGACAGGTGCATTTTCTCCTACCCAGACAGGTATGGTATGGCAAATATCGGATGATGACCTGCCAATTTGAATTTCAAATTTTCCGGGTTCAAGATAACGGTTGCCTCCATCGTCAGTCAGGTAAAGTTCCTCTACAGGTATTTTTATGCTCACATGTTTTGTTTCGCCCGGTGTTAGGCTGATTTTGTCAAATCCTTTAAGAGCCCGAACGGGAGTGGCAATGGAGCTTACAACATCGCGGACATAGACCTGCACAACTTCTTTTCCTTCGCGAGAGCCCTTGTTGGTGATGTCCACGCTTACACCGATAGTGTCTCCGTCTGAGTATTCTCTTTTGTCAGTATTCGCGTTGGTGTAATCGAAAGTTGTGTAACTCATTCCGTGTCCGAAACTCCATAATGCCTCCGGGGTGGAAAACACATAATCGCGTCCGGGGTTCTCGTAGCTTCCGTGTACATGATAATAACCTTTGTCAGAAGGAAGATGATTATAATATACGGGAAGTTGTCCTGTGCTTCTCGGGAATGAGAAATTCAATCGGCCTGAAGGGTTTACATTGCCGAAAAGGATATCGGCAAGACTGTCTCCCTCCCTTTCTCCGGCATACCATTGCACGAGAATTGCCGGAATGTTTTCCGCTGCCCATGGAATGGCGAAAGGCTTGCCGGCAACAAGCACGAGCACAACAGGTGTTCCTGTGGCGGCCACGTCGCGTACCAGCTTTTCTTGTGCTCCTGTCAATTCAATTTCTGTAAGATCCATTCCCTCTCCTGACGTGGATTCTGATTGCCCGCGCACAAAAACAGTTGACGAACTTCCAACAACAACAATCGCTACATCACTTTCACGAGCTGCCCTGACTGCATCTGCTATTCCTGTGGTGTCAAGTGATGCTACGGAACAACCTTTGGCATAGTTTATTTTTACATCTTTGCCAAGCAATTTCTTGATGCCTGCGAGGGGAGTGACACCTTCTTTTACATCTTTTGTCCATGTATAGTCCCCAAATTGAACGGCATCTGCATTCGGACCTATGACCGCCACAGTTTTAAGCTTGCTTTTGTCCAGAGGCAGCAGGTTGTTCTCGTTTTTTACGAGAACAGCAGATTCGTCAGCTATCTCTTTTGAAAGGGCTACAGCTTTGGGATCGCGTATCGGGAGATAAAACGCGCAGTTTTCAAGATAGGGATCATCCATCAGTCCGGTTTCTATTTTAGCACGGAGCACGCGCCTTACAGCATCGTCCACATATTTCTCGTCCAGTTTGCCTGCTCGAATATTATCAGCGAGAGTGGTAAATGTAAAGCTTGAGGCTTCCACGTCCAGACCTGCTGTCAATGCTTGTCTGGCGGCATCGAAGTCGGTTTCTGCCGTACGATGAAAATTCTTGAGCATGTCAAGTACTCCCCAGTCGGAATAGACATACCCTTTAAAACCATATCTGTCGCGAAGCAGATCTGTGAGGAGGTAGCGTGATGATGAGTTGGGAACGCGGTTCCATGAATTATAGCTTGACATAACCGCCATCACAGGTGTATTCTTTACTACTACTTCAAAAGGTTTCATGAATATTTCGTGGAGATCGCGAGTCCCGCACTCTACTGAGGCCAGATTCAATCCGCTGTTAGGCATGCCATGAGGACCGAAATGCTTGAGCATGGGCGATGTCCCTCCTTCTAGATACCCGTTTGTCTGGGCCAATGCGATCATAGAGCACAAATAGGGGTCCTCTCCAAAAGACTCCTCAACTCGTCCCCAGCGAAGTTCTCTTGCTACATCTATGCAGGGCGCGAATACCTGTTTGATACCAAGTGTGTTAAGTTCTCCGGATGTGTATTTGGCGGCCTGGTATGCAAGATTGGTGTTGAATGTGCTTCCGAGTGCTATGTTCTGTGGATAAACTGTGCATCCTTCATGTACGACACCATGTAGAGATTCCGCGCATGGAAATGCCGGAATCCCAAGTCGGGTGTTTTCAACAAGATATTTTTGTATCTCATGAAAATTTTCACGCACAGCTGATGATGTCAAGGGAAATCCCTCAAAAAATCCGTAGGGGAGGGTTCCGCATTTCTCAGCAAGTTTTGTTTTGTCGAGTTTTTGCCCATCAAAGATATGCCAGGAATGTATGTGGCTTATCTGGGCAATTTTCTCTTCAAGTGTCATGCGCTTTATGAGATCCTCCACACGCTGTTCAGTGGGGAGAGAGGCATCCTTGTAAGGAGGAATTTTTTTTGCTTGCATATTTGAAGAGAACGACAATATGCAAAGAGTGAAAAGAATAGCTGTTGTTTTAAGTTTCATGAGGTTGTTTGCGTTTTCGGTTTTAAAGTCTTTAGGGACTTTAAAAACTTTAAAGACCTTAAAGACCCTTGACTGGTCTTTTGCTTGTTATTCGTAACGGATTCTGGATTTGCGTAATACTTTCCAGCATCCGTCTTCAAAGATGGCGGTTCCGGAGTTTTCAGTGACAATGGATGAGACGTTGTCGGTGTCTTCTATGTCTTTTGCCATGCATCCGCCAGCGAGGTATTCCAGCGGATGTGCCAAAGCCATGTCAACAACTTCAGGTATGTCTATTACATGAAAAGTACCAACGAGTCCGTCTCTGGTATCAAGTATGAATACCGAACTGCCTGATACAAGCTTGCGGTCGGCTCGGACAAATAATCCTTTTGTGTTTGCACGTCCGAGGTATATCACGTTTGGCATTTTAGTGGGGGCTCCTGATGAAGATACCGCTTTTTCAGGTGTGGCATGGCGTGCAGAATTGCTTTCGCGCAAGTTTGCTTGTCGAGATGAGGCTGCACTTTCAAGTTCAAGTCTGAGTTTATCGTTCTCTTTCTTCAGCCTGCTGTTTTCAGCTCGCATCCTATCAAGATTTTCAAGAATGCGGCTGTTCTCTTTTTCTGCGGCTTTTAATGCTGCGATTATTTCCCTGTTTCCCTCCGATGAGCTTTGCCCTTCACCATAACCCTGGGATTCAAGAGCACTTGATTGTTTTTTCATCACTTTCACTGCAAAGACTACAAGTCCGGTTACACATGCAATGAGCATTACCAGAGCTATTACATACCAAATGGTATTGCCATTGTCTCTTTTCACCTCACGCTCTTTTTCATCTTCTGCAATGGCATTTTGATCGGCAAGTATCTCTTCCTGCTTTTCTATTGCCTGTTCAGCTGTCGGAAGTGCTTCATCGGAACCAACAGCCATGTCGGCTTCGGTAGGGACATCTGCGACAGGTTCCTGAACGGGAGCCTCGGTTTTTGTCTCTTGTGCCGGATTGCCCTCGACTATGGTCATTGCTGAAATTCTGCTCTTTACTCTGCTTTTTGCTATTTTCCCTTTTTCAGCAAGATTGGGAGATGTGAAGAATGTAACACTCCAGAATTCAATTAACTTTGCCTTGTCCCAAGAAGCATAGTCAGAGGGAATCTTCACACTTTTGAAAGCTTTGATGTTCTCCTTTTCCTTGGCCTTGAGCTTCCCTTCAAGTTCCGACATGGATGTTGCTTTGAAATCGTCAAGATAGCCGGATCCGTCATTTGCATAGCGCAGATATGCTTGCGCGGCTATGGCCTTGGCTTGTTCCATCTCTTTGTCTGTCACTGCCTGAATTGGCAATCCTATAGCCAGAAGGGCTATTGCCGTTAGTGTATTTCTTAATGTCTTTGAGATTCCCATTGCTTATTATATTTTTGGGGATTTAATTATCGTTGTTTTATAATTCTTTTCTTAAACGCGCCACAGGTATCTTTTTTCTGTCTCGGTATTTTGCCACAGTACGTCGAGAGATATCATATCCACGTTTTTTCATTTCTATCATAATTCTCTGGTCGGACAGCGGATGCCGTTTGTCCTCATGTTCCACAAGTGTAGCTATTTCAGCTTCTATCTTTCGATTTGTGGAGACAGAGGCATCTCCTGTTGTCTCCCCGACGGTGTCGCTGAAAAAGAATCTAAGTGGGAAGATTCCCCAGGGTGTCTGTACGAATTTGTTTGCCGTGGCACGTGAAATTACAGACAGATCAAGACCCGTTTCTTCAGATACATTCTTGATCATCATGGGCTTAAGCGCATATACATCTTCAGAGAGAAAATAGTCTTTCTGTATCTTGACAATAGCAGTCATCACTTTCATCATTGTTTGTTGACGCTGAGTGAGTATGCGTATGAAGTCGCGAGCATCGTTAAAACGGCTCAGCACAAATTCGGATCCTTTGCGGGGCCTTCCTTTAGGGGTGCGGTCGAGATTGGCTACGGCCTGATTAAAACTCTCCTCTATCTGGAGTTCCGGGATACGGTTGTTGAGAGTGATAGTAATCTCTCCATCTTCATTGTTGACGATGAAATCCGGAATCACTATGTTTGAGTGGTCTTCGTGGCTGTGTCCCAATGATGCGCCCGGTTTCGGGTTTAAGCTTAATATCAATTCGAGTGCTTTGTCCACATCATGAGCCGAGAGCTTTAAGGAAGACACTATTTTCTTTTTATGTTTCATAGTGAACTCCTCAAAAGTAGAGTTGATTATGCGCAGGGCGTTGTCTCTTGTCACGGATGAAGGCATTGCCTCGAGTTGCATACGCAATGAGTCTTGAAGATCTTCAGCTCCTATTCCGGCAGGCTCAAGGCTCCTGACGGCCTCAAGTGCTTTTCTGCCCTCCTCTTTGGTGATGTCCACACCCGGTCCGAATGCCATGTCGTTTATAAGCAGGTCAAGACTTCTGTGGAGGTAGCCGTTGGAATCCAGATTCCCGATGATATATCGTGCCGCATATTCCACTTTCGGATCAAGCTCCTTCTCAGAGAGCTGACTGTTCAGATTATCGTATAATGATTCCGAATCATCCGCGGGTGAATAGAAAGTCTGGTCGGTGGATTGAGATGAAAAATATAGCGGGTAGCGACGTATGTCATCTTCGTTGGTATCCTCCTTGACACCAAGCGCAGGATTGTCCTCCAATTCACGTTCTACAGCTTCGTCAAGTTCTGGCGCATTGTATTCCAGCAACTTCACAAAGCGAAGCTGCTGTTGCGACATACGCATGCCGATGCGCTGTTCCATTTTCAGATTCTGGGCCATCCGTCTTTGAAAAAAAGACGGAATCAGGAAGATGCCTGTTCCGTCTTGTGTGATTTTGTTTGTACAGAAAGTGGGACTCGAACCCACACAGCCGGTAAAGGCCAAAGGATTTTAAGTCCTTCGTGTCTACCATTCCACCATTTCTGCATCTTCATGTACGGGAACTATGTCCCCGACAATCGGAATCTTTCCGGTTTCCCGGATCTCTTCTCCATCCTTATTGCAAAATTAAAACCTTTTGTTCTAATTTCCAAATAATATTTCAACTCTATTTCCCCTATTTTGTCTCTTGTTGTCTCAGCCATCCTTTCGCTGTGGCTTCAAGTTCGGAATACCATTCCTCTCCAAAGCGGGCAGTTAATGGACCTTTGAGAAACTCGTAAGCCCTGATCCCTTTGCCTCGACCAAGAACACGGGCACATTTGCATATCTTCCAGTGATGCATATTGACAGCCGTGAAACCATTATATTCCTTAAGCCTTACAGGGTACAGATGGCACGACTCAGGCTTGAAAAATGGGATGTGCCCTTCCCTGTGTGCCTTTTCAAGAGCACACAGGCATTTCCCTCCCGGAGCATATGTGGTGAAAACACAATCTTTACCGTCAACTATGGATGTGACAAGGTCTCCGTCCTCGTCATAATATCCAGGTCCCTGTTCTTCCACTACTTTTTGTGCTGCCGGGCGAAGAAGAGGGTATATCTGTGGCATAAGCTCGCAAAGACGTTCATACTCCTCGTCTGTGAGCGGAGCTCCGGCATCGCCTTCTATACAACATGCACCGAGACATTTGTCAAGATCGCATACAAAATAATCCTCAATAAGGTCAAGTGATACAAGTGTGTCTTTAATCTGTAGCATAATTTTTTAACAACTTCTAATTTGAGAGCACGGTAAAGCCAATCAGTCTGTCTGCACGCGCTCCGGCCGGATGGTAATATACCATCACAGGATATTCGTTGCCTGTTTCGTATTTGTCGCCTTCGATAATGGGGAGGGCTTTGGAGAACTCTGTCGGATCTCCTGCCCGGAATGCACGGTAGCGATAATTATAGGCACCCTGTTTTAGTGGCAATTCGAGAGTGTAGCAATGTTTGTCAGAATTGTATGCCATTTTGTTATAAGTGCCGAATTTTCCGTGTGTCATCTCTCCGTCTACGTAAATGTCCAGATCTTTTTGAAAAGGCATGTCGAGTGTGAAATGTACGGTAATGTAGTCTGCTCCGAGATCGGAATCTGTAGCGTTATATTCGCGCACAAGAAATCGTCCGTGTTGGGTGCGGTCAAATTCATAGTTTCGGAGGGCTCTTGGCCGATCTTGTTTGAGCCATATGTGATAGTTGTCTCCGATGTATTTCAGAGAGTCTACTCCCATTCCTGCGAATGAATTGCTTACGCTTTCGAATCTGCGGTATTCATTCCCGGCATTGAACACAAGTTCAGGCTTGTGCGCATATGTAAGCAATGAGCCTTCTGTGCGCAGTGGCGCAGGGATTGTGCGTATGGACTGTTCGTCAATATTCTGCCCCGTTGTCACTGTTATGTCCTGATATGCATTTATGTTTTTTAAGGAACCTAAATCTACGGTAAATTCAAGTTGCTGCCAGTCTTGATTGAATCCTTTGTCGGTACGGCTGGTGGCTGTTCCGTTGATTTGGGCGGTTCCTTCCGTGACATATAATCGCGCCTGAAGTATTGTTTTGTCCGGATTTTCTCGTTCGAAGACCTGCAGAAGATAATTCCCCGAGTGGATAGGCCGCATATCCTCATTAGGCAGGACAATGCGATAATTTACAAAATGGATGTAGGTGTTTTCGGAATAAGCATAATCATTTATGTCTGCGATATTAAAGCCATCGATGTATTCCGATTCTACAAGGCGAGAGGGCTTCCAGTCAGCATTGCAGTGAATCAGGCGGTATTGGAGTTGTGAGAAATTGTCCCCGAGTTCGTCAAATGTAATTATCAGCCTGTCATCGGTGTCAAGGCGTATTGCCGGCGGGGACATGAAATTGTCTGCAGGTGTCAGCTTAAGAGTCCGGAAGTGTGGATTGAATATTTCAGTGAACAGTCCTGTCTCCGCAGCTGTCATGGCAGAGGTGAATATGGTAAGGATATATATAATAATTTTGAGTCTCATATTTGATGGTTACCAGTCTATTGGAGTATATCCGTGTGTTTTAAGATATTCGTTGGCCCTGGAAAAATGTTTGCAGCCGAAGAATCCGCGATAGGCAGACAGGGGGGAAGGGTGGGGAGCTGTCAGTACAAGATGCCGGTTACGGTCAATAAACGCGCCTTTGCGGATTGCGTCCGACCCCCACAGCATGAACACAAGATGTTCCCGTTTCTCAGCCAATGCCCTTACAGCCGCGTCTGTGAATGTTTCCCATCCGTATCCTGCGTGCGATTTCGGGGATCCTGCGCGTACGGTGAGTGTGGCATTCAAGAGAAAAACACCTTGATTTGCCCATCGTGACAGATCTCCGTCTGCAGGGGAGGACACACCAAGATCATCTTCGATCTCCTTGAAAATGTTGCGTAGGGAAGGAGGTGTCTCGACGCCCTTGTTCACAGAGAAGCATAGACCGTTTGCCTGATTCGGACCATGATAGGGGTCCTGTCCTATGATTACAACCCTGACATTATTGAAAGGAGTAGTGTCAAAGGCTGAGAATATTCTGGATGCCGGCGGATATATATGTACGTGCGGATTTGAATACTCTCTTCTGACCATTTCTGTCAGATTGATAAAATATGGTTTGTCAAATTCCGGAGCTAATGCTTCTTTCCATCCGGTTTCAATTCTTACATTCATATTACGAAGTTAACAAAAAAATTTGCTTACTGAACCAAAAATGCTAACTTTGTAAAAAATTACGTCCCCGTAGTTCAATGGATAGAATATCGGATTCCGGTTCCGACGATTAGGGTTCGA
>CAQFOZ010000051.1:13895-14674 GCA_948788915.1 uncultured Muribaculaceae bacterium
CTGTTCTATAAATTATTAATTTAAATATTGACTAATTAATTATTTTATAATTAATTGCGTTTTCGTTATTTATAAATCGCTCCTCATTTGCCCCTCAGAATCTACTTGAAGATATTTTAAGTGTTCTTTTCCAATGTCTCATGAGTTTTTCCGGGTCTAACTCGAAGCAACGCACGAAGCGGTCAGTCAAGTTTTTGTATAACCTGCTACAGATCGTGACACTTTGCAGATGTTATACGCGTTTATTACCTTTGCATTGTGATTGGTGACGCTCTCACGAAAGATATTCGACTCGACTGCGGAAGTAGTGCCTCTGAGCGTCACATTATAGAGGCATGAAACTGTGGACGATGTTTTTGTTGTTATGAATGATGAAATTGTAATATACAAGTCTGAGGATGGTATAATAAAAGTCGATGTCCTTTTTGCCGATGAAACCGTATGGCTGTCAATCGACCAAATGTCTGAACTGTTTGGCAAATCCAGATCTACAGTCAATGAGCACATTCTCAATGCATACTCTGAAGGAGAATTGCGAGAAAGTGAAACCAAAAGAAAAATCGGAATTTCCGATTTTTCTACAAAACCAACAAACTACTATAATCTTGATGTTATCATTTCCGTAGGATATAGGGTAAAGTCCCACCAAGGCACTCAATTCCGTATTTGGGCTACACAACGCCTCCGGGACTACATTATCAAAGGCTTTGCTCTCAATGATGAGAGGTTCAAGAGTGGTTCGTCCATGAATTATTTCAAGGAACTTCTTGAACGCATCC
>CAQFOZ010000052.1 GCA_948788915.1 uncultured Muribaculaceae bacterium
ACGGAAAAAATATTCCGTGCACTGTTATCGAAGTAGGTCCTTGTGTGGTTACCCAGCTTAAAACTGTGGAGAAGGACGGATACGAGGCAGTACAGGTAGGTTTTATCGAGAAAAAAGATAAGCATACCACACGCCCCGAAGCCGGCCACTTCAAGAAAGCAGGCGTAGCACCACAGCGCCACTTGGCCGAGTTCAAGTCGTTTGAGACTCTCCCGTCATTGGGTGAGACACTCACAGTGGATCTTTTTCAGGAGGGTGGTTTTGTCGATGTAGTCGGCACATCCAAGGGTAAAGGATTCCAGGGTGTTGTAAAACGTCATGGTTTCGGTGGTGTAGGTCAGAGCACTCACGGTCAGCATAACCGTCTTCGTGCCCCGGGTTCAATCGGTGCATGTTCTTATCCCGCGAAAGTATTCAAGGGATTGCGTATGGCAGGCCAGATGGGCAATGTACGCGTTACCGTGCAAAACCTACAGGTGATCAAAGTGCTTCCGGAGCACAATTTGTTAATGATTAAGGGTTCCGTGCCGGGACCTAAAGGTTCAATAGTTTTAGTTGAGAAATAATGGAATTAGCAGTTTATAACATCAAAGGAGAAGACACAGGGCGTAAGGTTACGCTCAACGATGAGGTGTTTTCACGCGATTTGAGCGAAGGAAATGCTGAGCATACCCTTTATCTCGACATCAAACAGTTTTTGGGCAATCAGCGTCAAGGCACACATAAGAGCAAGGAACGTAGCGAAGTCAGCGGTTCAACCCGTAAGCTTGGTCGTCAGAAAGGTGGCGGCGGTGCACGTCGCGGTGATATCAATTCTCCACTTTTGCGTGGCGGCGGTACAGTGTTTGGCCCGCGTCCCCGCGATTATCGCTCTAAAATTAACAAGAAGCAGAAAGCTCTTGCACGCCGCATAGCGCTTACATCAAGCTTGAACGACAACAAAATTATCGTAGTAGAAAACTTCACATTCGACGCTCCCAAAACCAAAAGCTATATGGATATAGCAAAAGGTTTCAAGGTAGAAAACGAGAAGGTGCTCGTAGTGTTCGCAGAGAAGGATGACAACGTATTGCTCTCAGTTCGCAACGTGCCTAACGCAATGTTGGCGACTGCTGTTGATTTGAATGCATACACTCTTCTGAACACAGACAAGATCCTTCTTACCGAGGGCAGTGTGGAAATCCTAAATGAATTTTAACCTAAGGAGGACAAAGAAATGGATATACAGATCAAACCGATAGTAACTGAGAAGGCTACTGCTTACAGCGAAAAGGAGAATTGTTACACATTTGCTGTTTCTCCGGAGGCAAACAAATTCCAGATCAAGGACATTGTAGAGAAACTCTATAATGTTCGTGTAGAGAGTGTGAATACCGCCAGCTACGCCGGCAAGCGCAAACAGCGCTACACTAAGAGCGGACTTATCCGTGGCCAGCGTCCTGCTTTTAAGAAAGCATACGTGACAGTAGCTGAAGGACAGAAGATTGACTACTATAGCAATATTTAAGAATAATGGCAGTAAGAAAATTCAAGCCCACAACACCTGGGCAAAGACACAAGGTTATTGGTGTGTTCAAAGGAACAATCACTGCTACCACACCAGAAAAGTCTCTTACGGTAGGAAAACGTTCTACCGGTGGCCGCAACTCATCGGGTCATCTTTCAACCCGCTATCGTGGTGGTGGTCATAAGAGAAAATTGCGTCTCATAGATTTTAAGAGAGTAAACGATGGAGTACCGGCAGTGGTTAAGAGCATAGAATATGATCCCAACCGTTCGGCACGTATCGCACTGCTCTATTACAAAGATGGTTCGAAAGCCTATATCATTGCTCCCAACGGACTTGAGGTAGGTCAGACCGTAATTAGTGGAAAGGATGTGGCTCCCGAAGTTGGAAACACTCTTCCTCTTTCATCAATTCCGGTGGGAACCCTGATCCATTGTATTGAGCTGCGCCCGGGCCAGGGTGCGAGCATGGCTCGCTCCGCAGGCACATTCGCACAGCTTACATCACGCGAAGGTGATTACGCAATTATCAAATTGCCTTCTGGAGAGACAAGAAAAGTGCTTCTGACATGTCGCGCTACTGTAGGTGTAGTCGGGAATTCCGATCATGCCCTTGAGCAGAGCGGTAAGGCAGGACGTTCACGTTGGCTGGGTCGTCGCCCCCACAACCGTGGTGTGGTAATGAACCCTGTGGATCACCCGATGGGTGGTGGTGAAGGTCGTCAGAGCGGTGGACACCCGCGTTCTCGTACAGGTCTTTATGCAAAGGGCCTGAAGACACGCTCGCCGAAGAAACACTCTTCGAAGTATATAATTGAAAGAAGGAAAAAATAATTTGATTAATTAAGACAAGTATGAGTCGTTCGCTTAAAAAAGGACCATTTATCAGCGTAAAGCTTGAGAAGAAAGTGGCCGCAATGGAAGAAAGCGGCAAGAAAAGCGTCATCAAGACGTGGAGCCGTGCTTCCATGATCTCTCCCGACTTCGTCGGCCACACTTTCGCTGTACATAACGGCAACAAGTTCATTCCTGTTTATGTGACTGAGAATATGGTAGGTCACAAACTCGGAGAGTTTGCACCGACACGCACATTCCGCGGTCATGCCGGCAACAAGAAAAAATAATGGCCCCAATCATTAATTCAGAAAAAAGAATAACATACAATGGGTTTAAGAAAAAGACAATCAGCCGAGGCTATTAAGGAAGCTCGCAAAAGCGAATATTTCGCAAAGCTTCACAATGTGCCTTCGTCTCCGCGCAAAATGCGTCTCGTTGTAGACATGATCCGCGGTCAGGAAGCTTTCAAAGCTCTCGGAATACTGAAATTTTCAAATAAAGAGGCTTCCCGCAAGGTTGAGAAGCTACTCCGTTCGGCTATAGCCAACTGGGAACAGAAAAACGAACGTAAGGCTGAGGCCGGTGAATTGTTCGTGAAGACAGTGTTTGTAGACTGCGCGCCGATGCTCAAGCGTCTGCGCCCGGCTCCGCAGGGTCGCGGCTACCGTATCCGCAAACGCTCTAACCACGTGACACTGTTCGTGGACACAATTAATAACGATAAAGCTTAATTTGCAAAGATGGGACAGAAAGTTAATCCAATCGCCAACCGTCTGGGCGTGATCCGCGGTTGGGACTCAAACTGGTATGGTGGAAAGAAATACGGTGACACCCTCCTTGAGGATTCCAAGATCCGTAAGTATCTCCGCACTCGTCTTGCAAAGGCAAGCGTGTCCAGAATAATCATTGAGCGTACCCTTAAGATGGCTACAGTAACAGTATGTACATCCCGTCCGGGTATGATCATCGGTAAGGGAGGTAAAGATGTGGATGCATTGAAGGAAGAACTTAAAAAACTTACCGACAAAGATGTTCAGATCAATATCTACGAAATCAAGCGTCCGGAACTCGACGCTGAGATCGTGGCATCCAATATCGCCCGCCAGATAGAGGGTAAAGTTGCTTATCGCCGTGCGGTAAAAATGGCTATCGCTTCCACAATGCGCATGGGTGCCGAAGGTATCAAGGTGCAGGTTAGCGGTCGTCTGAACGGTGCAGAAATGGCCCGTTCGGAGATGTTCAAAGAGGGTCGTACTCCTCTTCATACTCTCCGTGCTGACATTGACTATGCATTGGTTGAGGCCCTGACAAAAGTTGGTATCATCGGTATCAAGGTTTGGATTTGCCGTGGCGAGATCTACGGTAAAAAGGAACTTACTCCAACCTATGCGATTGGTCAGAAAGAGACTGGACGCCCGCAGGGTAACCGTAAAGGTGGCTTCCGCAACAAAAAGAACAACAACCGATAAAACTGATTAAAGATGTTACAACCTAAGAAAACAAAATACCGCCGTTCGCAGAAGGGCCGTATGAAAGGGGAGGCCCAGAGAGGCAATCAGCTTGCATTCGGTTCGTTCGGTATCAAGACCCTCGATTCAAAGTGGATCACAGGTCGTCAGATTGAGGCTGCCCGTGTGGCTGTGACGCGTTACATGCAGCGTCAAGGACAAATTTGGATTCGAATATTCCCGGATAAACCTATTACCAAGAAGCCAGCCGAGGTGCGTATGGGTAAAGGTAAAGGTAATCCCGAGGGATATGTCGCACCCGTTACTCCGGGACGTATACTGATAGAAGTTGAGGGCGTTCCTTACGATGTGGCCAAAGAGGCACTCCGTCTGGCTGCTCAGAAACTTCCGGTGATCACAAAGTTTGTGGTCCGTCGTGATTATGATCCGTCACAGAATGTGTGAATTTAAATGATATTTTTCAACCGTTGTTGCAAATTTTTTATTAACTTTGCAACAACGGTTGAAAAATACCGTTTAATACGGCATGTAAATATTGCATATCTGTTTGATGCAGTGGGACTTTCACCAAGGCAACGGCTTTGGGGAGAATCCTGCGGTATTTTGCGGTAGATGATATGGACATGCAGATATATGAAATTAATTATTAACCGATGAAAAAGGAAGAAATCAAGGAATTAAGCATTCAGGAACTTGCAGCGCGGATAGAGGTTGCAGAGAAGGCTTATCGTGAATTGAAAGTAGCGCACGCGATATCTCCCGTAGACAATCCCGCCAAGATCACGAAAGATCGTAAGGAGATTGCCCGCTTGAAGACAGTGTTGCGCCAGAAGGAAATAGCCGCCGAGGCTTCTTCTGAAGTAAAGTAATCCCGTAACTATTTTTGAAAATGGAAGAGAAAAGAAATTTGAGAAAAGAGAGAATCGGGGTTGTTTCAAGCAACAAGTGTGATAAGACTATCACAGTTGAAATCAAGTGGAAAGAGAAACACCCGATTTACGGCAAGTTTGTCAATAAGACAAAGAAGTATCATGCTCACGATGAAAACAACGAATGTTCCGTAGGCGACACAGTCCGTCTGATGGAGACTCGTCCGTTGAGCAAGACAAAGAGATGGAGACTGGTAGAAATCATCGAAAAAGTTAAGTAATCATGATCCAGACAGAATCCCGTTTGACAGTAGCGGACAACAGTGGAGCAAAAGAGGCTCTCTGTATCCATGTCCTTGGCGGCACAGGTCGCCGTTATGCAAGTGTGGGCGATATTATCGTGGTGACAGTGAAAAGCACCATTCCTTCGTCTGACGTGAAAAAAGGTACTGTATCCAAGGCAGTTGTGGTTCGTACCAAGAAGGAGATCCGTCGTCCCGACGGAAGCTACATACGTTTCGATGACAACGCTTGCGTACTTTTGAATAACGCCGGTGAAATCCGCGGCACACGTATCTTTGGTCCGGTGGCCCGTGAACTCCGTGCGACTAACATGAAAATCGTGTCTTTGGCACCTGAAGTACTTTAACCCCTCTTAAACGAAGAAATAAAATGGCAAAATTGCATATTAAAAAGGGTGATATGGTGTTTGTCAATGCCGGTGACGACAAAGGCAAGACCGGACGCGTCCTCAAAGTGCTGGTTGACAAGAACCGCGCGGTTGTAGAGGGCGTAAACATGGTGTCAAAGAGCACTA
The DNA here is from genome assembly GCA_948788915.1 of uncultured Muribaculaceae bacterium. Taxonomy (GTDB): domain Bacteria; phylum Bacteroidota; class Bacteroidia; order Bacteroidales; family Muribaculaceae; genus Lepagella. Next base: position 5,499 of record CAQFOZ010000052.1, read on the forward strand.
AACCCACCGCTAAATATCCGCAGGGCGGCATCGTAAAGATGGAGGCTCCTGTTCATATTTCAAATTTAAATGTGTTGGATCCTAAAACCGGTAAGCCTACACGTATCGGTCGCAGACTGAACGAGGCAGGCAAGTTGGTTCGTTATTCTAAAAAATCAGGAGAGGAGATTAAATAATGAGCACTACACTTAGCAAAAATTATAAGGAGCGTATCGTTCCGGAACTCGTGGAAGAGTTCAAATATACTACCGTAATGCAAGTTCCCCGCCTGGAGAAGATCGTGATCAACCAAGGTTTGGGTGCTGCTACCCAGGATAAGAAATTGATAGAGACGGCTATTAACGAGTTGACCGCTATAACTGGTCAGAAAGCTGTGCCTACTCTTTCAAAGAAAGATATCTCTAACTTCAAGCTCCGTAAGAAAATGCCGATCGGTGCAATGGTGACTCTTCGTCGCGACAAGATGTACGAGTTCCTTGAGAGACTGGTGCGCGTGGCGTTGCCCCGTATCCGTGACTTCAAGGGAATCAATTCAAAGCTCGACGGACGTGGAAACTATACACTCGGTATCACAGAGCAAATCATTTTCCCAGAGATCAACATCGACAATGTGCCGAAGCTTCAGGGTATGAATATCACCTTCGTGACATCTGCCAAGACAGATGAGGAGGGATTCGCATTGCTTAAGAAATTCGGTCTACCTTTCAAACACGAGAAATAATATGGCAAAAGAATCAATGAAAGCCCGCGAGGTTAAGCGTCAGCGCATGGTGGCAAAGTATGCCGAGAAAAAAGCTGCACTCAAGAAAGCAGCCCTCGCTGATGCAGACGGCAATATCGATTATGATGCATTGACAAAACTTCAGAAGCTTCCGAAAAATGCTTCAAAAGTTCGTCTTCATAATCGTTGCGAGATCACGGGTCGTCCAAAAGGATACATGCGTCAGTTCGGTATCTCAAGAATCCAGTTCCGTGAGATGGCGTCTGCCGGTCTTATCCCGGGCGTGAAGAAGGCAAGCTGGTAATCAGTTGGCCTTCTCCGGCATATATATAATAAATTGTGAGTATTAAATATTGTTCAGAATATCTGAATCAATTTAACAAACAAAAAAATGACTGATCCAATAGCAGATTATTTGACAAGACTGAGAAATGCCATTCGCGCAGGACACCGCGTGGTGGAAATTCCGTCTTCAAGAATGAAAAGGGAAATAACAAAAATCCTTTTCGAGCAGGGCTATATCCTCAACTACAAGTTTGAGGAGGGTAATACTCCTCAGGGTACTATCAAAATAGCTTTGAAGTATGATCCGATCGACAAGGTGAATGCTATCAAAAACCTTCACCGTGTGTCCCGTCCGGGTCTGCGTCAGTATACAGGTTATAAAGACATGCCACGTGTGCTTAACGGTCTCGGCATCGCCATCATTTCCACTTCACAGGGTGTGATGACAAACAAGGAGGCAAAAGAACGCAAGATCGGTGGCGAAGTATTGTGTTACGTATATTAAAAAGGAGGTATTATGTCAAGAATTGGTAAATCACCCATCGCGATACCTGCCGGCGTAACCGTACAGGTTAAAGATAATGTAGTGACTGTAAAAGGTCCTAAGGGAGAACTGACCCAGGAGGTCAATCCTGATATCAAAGTAAGCCAGAAGGACGGACACGTTGTGCTTACACGTCCGACCGACGATCGCGAGCACCGCGCTCTGCACGGCCTTTACCGTGCGTTGATCCACAATATGGTTGTCGGAGTTTCAGAGGGCTATAAGAAAGAAATGGAACTTGTTGGTGTAGGTTATCGCGCCGCAGCTACAGGTCAGGTTCTTGAGCTCGCTCTTGGTTTTTCTCACGCTATCTATATCAAGCTTCCCAAGGAAATAAAGGTTGAAGCAAAGACAGAACGAAACAAGAATCCGCTCATCATCCTTGAAAGCAGCGACAAACAGCTTCTTGGTCAGGTATGCGCAAAGATTCGTTCGCTTCGCAAGCCTGAACCTTACAAAGGTAAAGGTATTAAGTTTGTTGGCGAGATTATTCGTCGCAAATCAGGTAAATCAGCTAACGCCAAATAAAAATTGAGAAACTATGATATCCAAAAAAGATAGAAGAATAAAAATCAAAAACCGCATACGCGGTAAGATTTCCGGCACTGCAGAGCGTCCTCGTATGAGCGTGTTCCGCAGTAACAAGGGAATTTATGTTCAGTTGATCGATGATTTGGCAGGTGCGACATTGTGCGCGGCTTCTTCAAAGGGTCTCGAGGGAGGCACAAAAACAGAGGTTGCTGCCAAGGTTGGTCAGGAGATAGCTAAGAGAGCTATGGAAAAAGGTATTGCTACAGTAGTTTTTGACCGTAACGGATATCTTTTCCATGGTAGAGTAAAATCATTGGCAGATGCAGCCCGCGAGGGTGGTCTTAAATTTTAAACGATCATGGCAAAAAGAAATAACAGAGTTAAGTCCACAAATGATTTGGAATTGAAAGACCGTTTGGTAGCCATCAACCGTGTTACCAAAGTAACCAAGGGTGGTCGTGCTTTCAGTTTCGCAGCTATCACTGTGGTAGGAGATGAGAACGGTATCATCGGTTGGGGGCTTGGTAAGGCCAACGAGGTTACCGCCGCAATTGCCAAAGGTGTTGAGACAGCTAAGAAGAATCTTATTAAAGTCCCCGTTTATAAAGGTACAATCCCTCATGAGGTATCAGCAAAATTCGGTGGCTCAAGAATCTTCCTGAAACCTGCATCCGAAGGTACCGGAGTAAAAGCCGGTGGTGCTATGCGTGCTGTCCTCGAGAGTGTCGGTATCACAGACGTGCTTGCAAAGTCAAAGGGTAGCTCAAACCCCCACAACCTTGTGAAAGCTACAATTGCAGCTCTCGATGAGCTTCGTAGCCCGGCTCAGGTGGCTCAGAACCGCGGTGTGTCTGTAGAAAAAGTGTTTAACGGAAAATAAGCGCATAGATATGGCACAGATAAAAATAACACAAATCAAGAGCCGCATTAATGCTCCGAAGAATCAGAAACTCACACTCGATGCACTTGGCATTCGCAAAATGAACCATTCTGTGGTAAAAGAGGATTGTGCTTCAATTTTGGGAATGGTAAAAAAAGTTCATCACTTAGTGAAAGTTGAAAAACTCTAAAATCAGCGAAATGGAATTACATAACTTACAGCCGGCTGTCGGCTCCAATAAGAAGAACAAGAGAGTAGGTCGTGGTCCGGGTTCGGGTTACGGCGGCACTTCCACCCGCGGTCACAAGGGTGCTAAGTCTCGTTCCGGTTATTCTCACAAGGTAGGTTTTGAAGGTGGTCAGATGCCTTTGCAGCGTCGTGTGCCCAAATTCGGTTTCAAGAACATTAACCGAGTTGAATACAAAGCTATCAACCTTGATGCTCTCGAAACTTTGGCAGCAGCTCAGAACCTCGCTAAAATTACAGTTGAGGATCTCCGCAATGCCGGCCTCGTGAACAAGAAATCTTTGGTTAAAGTGCTGGGTAACGGCGCTGTGACCCGTGCTCTTGAGGTAGAGGCCAATGCATTCTCAAAAGCTGCCGAGGATGCTATCGTAGCGGCAGGAGGCACCGTAACAAAAAAATAACAACTTTTTACAATGGGATTTACTAAAACAATAAAAAATATCTGGAGCGTTGAAGATCTTCGCAAAAGAATAGGTATCACTCTTCTTCTTGTGATTATCTATCGCTTCGGGTGCTACGTGGTTCTTCCGGGGATAAACCCGGATGAGCTCATGGCGCTTAAGAATTTCACTGCCGACGGCCTGATGCAGCTTCTCGATATGTTCTCGGGAGGTGCGTTCTCCCAGGCTTCCATTTTTGCGCTTGGTATCATGCCTTATATCACTGCTTCCATCGTGATTCAGTTGCTTGGCATGGTGCTTCCGGCATTTCAGAAAATGCAACGTGAGGGTGAGAGCGGAAGAATGAAGCTCAACCAGTATACACGCTATCTGACAGTGTTGATTCTTGTGCTCCAGGGTCCTGCCTACCTAATGAACCTCAAATATCAGGTTCAGGCGGCCGGAGGCCATGTAGAGATGGGCTTTATGACAATTATTTTTATGACAATTGTCCTTGCTGCTGGCTCCATGTTTATCATGTGGCTTGGTGAAAGAATCGATCAGAAAGGTGTAGGAAACGGTATTTCGTTTATCATTCTTATCGGTATTATAGCCCGTTTGCCCGAAGCATTCTTCCAGGAATTTACAGGACGTTTGATGAATGCACAGGCCGGTGGTCTGGTGCTCTTCCTCGTGGAGATCATCATCCTGCTTGCCGTGATTGCCGGAGCAGTGCTTCTTGTGCAGGGTACAAGAAAGGTGCCTGTACAGTATGCAAAGCGCGTTGTAGGCAACAAGCAATATGGCGGCGCCCGCCAGTACATTCCTTTGAAAGTGAATGCAGCCGGAGTTATGCCGATCATTTTTGCACAGGCAATTATGTTTATCCCTGTCACTTTGGTTGGCTTCAGCACAAGTCACACCGGATTTTTCGGAGCGTTGACTGACATGTATGGCTTCTGGTATAACCTTATCTACTTTATAATGATTGTTGCGTTTACATATTTTTACACGGCTATCACGGTGCGTCCGGCACAGATGGCGGAGGATATGAAACGCAATAACGGCTTCATCCCCGGAATAAAACCGGGTAAGCCGACAGTAGATTATCTCGATTCGATTATGTCGCGTATCACTTTGCCGGGATCATTGTTCCTCGGTATTGTGGCCATTCTTCCGGCTATTGCCCACATATGCGGATTGAACCGTAACTTCGCATCCTTCTTTGGTGGCACGTCGTTGCTGATTCTTGTTGGTGTGATTCTCGATACACTCCGTATTATTGAGGGACATTTGCTTATGCGCAATTATGACGGTCTGATGAAGGACGGTAGAATCAAAGGACGTACAACAGGCAACAGTGCCTTCTGATAATTGTAACTTGTAGGCTAATTGATATATGATTTATCTCAAGACTGCAGAGGAAATCGAGAAGTTGGCAAAGGCTTGCGATCTTGTTAGCCGTACACTGGGTGAAGTAGCCAAATGGGTTGTCCCCGGTGTGTCAACTCTTAAACTGGATACCATTGCAAGAGAGTTTATCCTCGATAACGGGGGTAAACCCTCCTGTTTGGGTTATCACGGTTTCCCTGGTACTCTGTGCATAGAGGTCAACGAGATGGTGGTGCATGGCTTCCCTTCAGATTATGTCCTGAAAGAAGGAGATATTGTCGGGACGGATTGTGTGGCTGAACTTGACGGTTTTCACGGAGATTCCTGCTACACATTTCCGGTGGGCGAGATAGATGAGAAGACTGCTGCTCTGCTGCGAGTTACCAAAGAATCCTTATATAAGGGCATAGAGGCGGCAAAAGCAGGGAAACGAATCGGAGATATCTCGAATGCCGTACAGACATATTGCGAGCATCACGGATATAGTGTGGTTCGGGAAATGTGTGGGCATGGTATTGGCAAGAGCATGCACGAAGACCCTGAGGTGCCGAATTACGGTCGCCGAGGAATAGGTCCGGTGTTAAAGCCAGGCATGTGCATAGCGATAGAACCGATGATCAATCTTGGTAGCAAGAATATAGTTGTTATGAGAGATGGCTGGCAATGTCGAACGAAGGATCGAAAACCTTCCGCACATTTCGAGCATACTATTGTGATAACTGATTCTGAGCCCAGAATCCTCACTACATTTAATTATATCGAGGAATCTCTTGCCAAGCGACAGTGAGTGACAGTAGAGAGATAAATTGAACATTTGAATTATATGGCTAAACAGGCAGCAATAGAGATTGACGGAGTGATTCTCGAGGCATTGTCAAATGCAATGTTTAAGGTTGAGCTTGAGAACGGGCATGAAATAACAGCTCATATATCAGGTAAAATGAGAATGCACTATATCAAAATTCTTCCGGGCGACAAGGTGAAGGTGGAGATGTCTCCATATGATCTGAGTAAAGGAAGAATATCATTCAGATATAAGTAAAATAATAAAGATATGAAAGTTAGAGCATCAGTGAAGAAACGTACCGCCGACAGCAAGATTGTACGTCGCAAAGGACGCCTTTACGTAATCAACAAAAAGAACCCTAAATTTAAAACTCGTCAAGGTTGATATTCGCGCAGTCGTTGCACCTCGGTTAATGTTTGTGCAAGAGGGGAATAAATTTTATGATATAACTTGCCCCGAAATGATTGTATGCGTTAAAAATTGACTATTAAATTTTCAATTTAAACGCATGATTATTAACTTTGCAATAAAATTTGCAGATATAATATGGCAGTAAGAATTGTCGGCGTTGACTTGCCGCAAAATAAAAGAGGCGAAATTGCCTTGACTTACATCTACGGAATAGGCCGTAGCGCTGCGAACACTATCCTTACAAAGGCTGGTGTTGATCGCGATATCAAAGTCAAAGACTGGACAGACGACCAGGCGGCAGCTGTCCGTGAGGTTATCCAGCGTGACTACAAAGTGGAGGGTGATCTCCGTTCTGAAATACAGTTGAATATTAAGCGTCTGATGGATATCGGTTGCTATCGTGGAATCCGTCATCGTATCGGTTTGCCTTTGCGCGGACAGAGCACAAAGAACAATGCCCGTACACGTAAGGGACGTAAGAAAACAGTTGCTAACAAGAAAAAAGCTACTAAGTAAAATAATTATTAAAGTATGGCAAAAAAGACAGTCGCATCTAAAAAGAGGAATGTCAAGGTTGACGGAACAGGTCAGCTTCATGTGCATAGCTCTTTCAACAACATCATTGTGTGTCTTGCCAATGGTGAGGGTCAGGTTATTTCCTGGTCATCAGCCGGCAAAATGGGCTTCCGCGGCTCAAAGAAGAACACACCCTATGCAGCCCAGATGGCAGCGCAGGATTGCGCTAAAGTTGCATATGACCTTGGCTTGCGTAAAGTTAAGGCTTATGTTAAAGGTCCGGGCAATGGTCGTGAATCAGCAATACGTACCGTACATGGTGCAGGTATAGAGGTTACGGAGATTGTAGACGTTACACCGCTACCGCACAACGGTTGCCGTCCTCCTAAAAGAAGGAGAGTATAATTATCGATAATAATCATAGAATATCAGATTAATATCTAATTTCTCTGATCCGAGCCTTGAATGCGAATAGATTGTCAGCATCACTTTCTCTCGACAATCGCGGCTGCGCTAAGAGGAAACAGGTGAAGAGAAGATAAAAAAGAAAAAAGAAATGGCAAGATACACAGGCCCCAAAACAAAGATTGCGCGTAAATTCGGTGAACCGATTTACGGTGATGACAAGGTTCTGGCTAAGAAAAACTATCCGCCGGGACAACATGGCGTGAATCGCCGCCGCAAGACTTCTGAATATGGTCTTCAGTTGCGTGAAAAGCAAAAAGCAAAATATACATACGGTGTTCTGGAACGTCAGTTCCGCAATATGTTTGAAAAGGCAGCCCGTACAAAGGGTATTACAGGTGAGGTTCTTTTGCAGTTACTTGAAAGTCGCCTTGATAATGTAGTTTACCGTATCGGTATGGCTCCTACGCGTCCCGCAGCACGTCAGCTGGTGCTTCACAAACACATTACAGTAAACGGCAAATTGGTCAATATCCCCTCCTATAAGGTTCTTCCGGGTGATGTTATTGCTGTTCGTGAGAAGTCTAAATCGCTTGAAGTGATTGCAGATGCACTCGCAGGTTTCAACCACAGCAAATATCCTTGGATTGAATGGGATGAAAGTGCAAAGGCTGGTAAATTCCTTCACCTTCCGCAGCGCGAAGATATTCCCGAGACCATCAAGGAGCAATTGATTGTCGAACTCTATTCTAAATAATAAAAACTGAATACCCATGCCAATTTTAGCATTTCAAAAACCCGAAAAGGTGATTATGCTTGAATCGAGCAACAATTTCGGAAAATTTGAATTCCGTCCGCTCGAGCCCGGATATGGTCAGACCATAGGAAATGCCTTGAGAAGAATCCTTCTTTCTTCACTTGGTGGATTCGCAATCTGTTCAATCCGCATCGACGGTGTCGCTCATGAACTTGACACTATCCCTGGAGTAAAAGAGGATGTGACAAATATCATCCTTAATCTCAAACAGATCAGGTTTAAGCAACTCACCCCGGAGCATGACACCGAGAGAGGTGTTGTCAGTGTATCGGGAACGGATGTTTTCACAGCAGGCGAATTGGGTAAAGTTCTTTCCGATTTCGAGGTGTTGAATCCTGAACTGGTGATTTGTCATCTTGATCCTTCGGCAAATTTCACAATGGAATTCACAATAAATAAGGGTCGTGGTTGGGTTCCCGCTGATGAGAATCGCGAGATGCTGTCTGCAAATTCTCTTAATGAAATTGCAATAGACTCTATTTATACACCGATTAAAAATGTGAAATATTCCATTGAGAATTATCGTGTAGAACAGAAGACAGATTATGAGAAATTGTTGATGGAGGTTACTACAGACGGCTCCATAATGCCTAAAGAGGCATTGAAGGAAGCTGCAAAGATCCTTATTCAGCATTTCATGATGTTCAGCGATGAAAAAATCTCCCTCGAATCTCCTCAGGAGGATGCTTCAGAGGAATTTGATGAGGAAGTCCTTCACATGCGCCAACTGCTCAAGAGCAAACTCGTTGACATGGATCTTTCAGTCCGTGCATTGAATTGTCTTAAGAGCGCAGAGGTGGAGACTCTTGGAGAACTCGTTGTTTTCAATAAGAATGATCTTCTTAAGTTCCGTAATTTCGGAAAGAAATCGCTCAGTGAGCTCGATGAACTTCTTGACAAGCTTAACCTTTCCT
>CAQFOZ010000053.1 GCA_948788915.1 uncultured Muribaculaceae bacterium
TCCTCTTCCCGTTTCTTTTTTTGCTCATCAGTTAGAAAAACCATGTCTGACTGATAATTCTTATACATTGTCTCAGCTTCTTTGGAAATTTGAGTCACTTCTTTCTCCCAACGTTGCGAAACCTGGTTTAGCTGTTCGTTTGCCATTTCGTATGCCGGAACATTACGCAGGATATATTCCATATCCACAAGTGCAAACTTTTGGGCATTCATGCCCAGTACTCCTGCAACAACTACCAGTAGGGTTATAAATAATTTCTTCATATCGTGGTCTTTTTTTATTTCTTTATGACACCGACGTTCAGATAAAGTTTAAGCTATTATTATATCTTAACGTTTTTTGTAGATTTATATCACTTCTTCGTAACAGCTATTTCTTAGAATTCCTGTCCAAGTATGAAGTGTATCTGTGAGCCTCCGCGTTTGCCCCATACTTTGTCGAAACCATAAGCCCAGTCAATACCGAGATAGCCAAGTACAGAGAGGTATACACGAGCTCCGACACCGGCACTTCTCTTGAGATTAAACGGAGAGAAGCTCTTTACGTCATACCATGCATTACCGGCTTCTGCAAATGCTATGGCATATATGGTGGTTGATGGCTGTAACAGGAACGGGAAGTGCAATTCCAATGTGAATTTTCCATATGCATAGCCTTCATAGCCGGATGGTGTGAACTGACCGTTCTCATAACCTCTCATTGATATTGTTTCCGTAGCATAGGTATAGCTTCCTGTCATACCGTCTCCTCCGAAATAGAATGTTTCGAACGGAGTCTTTATATGTTTGTTGAATGAACCGAGGAGTCCGAAATCGGCACGTGTCATGAGCACAAGTGTCCATTTGCCGTCAGGATCTGTGAGCGGTGTAAAGGTTTTGCTTTTGAAACGGAGTTTCCAGTATTCTATCCAACGATATAGTTTGCTTCTTGCAGCTTCGCGGGATTTAATGTCGGTGTTGTTGTAGCTTGCGTCTTCTGCAAGCTTTTTCCAGTTGCGTTTTCCGAAGAGAGAAGCGGGAGGTGTCACGGTGAAGTCAATTGAGAATTGTGAGCCTCTGCGAGTATAAATCGGATTGTCGATTGATGAACGTGAAAGAGTAAGCCCGAGAGTGAGGGAGTTTGACGTACCGTTGCGCATATAGTACAGATAGTCCCAGTTCTTGAGGTAATACCAGCGGTAACCGAGCTGTGCCATGAATTGGAAATAGTCGTCCGGCCAGCTCAGTCGTGTTCCGAAGCCTATGCTTGCTCCCGCCATCTGAAGCACTTTATTCGGGTCGTATGCGTTCTCAAGCGCATAGCTGGAATAGTTGTAATTATATGTATATTGAGAATACATGGCATACTGATAACTGTTTGCCCATGCATCATTATAGTAACTGGAGTTGATACCTGTTGAGCGGCTGTAGTCGAGCGAGACAGATAACGAATTCGGACGTTTGCCGCCAAGCCACGGATCAAGGAACGATATGTTGTAGCTTTGATAATATTTTGCGTTGGTCTGGGCTGAAATAGAGAATGTCTGCCCGTCGCCTCGCGGAATAATACCGCGATATGAACTCGGGTTAAAGAGATTCTTCATTGAGAAGTTGGCAAAAGAGAGGGCAACCTGACCGGTCACACCGGACTGACCCCAGCCGAATGAAAGCTGCACTTTGTCATTGGCTTTGGATTCAAGATCAAATACGATATCTACTGTTCCGTCAGATTCATTCGGTTCAGGATTCACACCCATTGTCTCGGGATCAAAATGTCCGCTTGCCGCAATCTCTCGCGCAGAACGCATAAGGTCGCTTTTTGAGAAAAGGTCACCGGGACGGACGCGCAGCTCACGACGGATTACTTTCTCGTAAAGCTGGTCGTTTCCATTGATTACAATATTGTTGATTCTTGCCTGGGGACCCTCTATCACTCTCATCTGAAGGTCGATGCTGTCACCGTGTATACTCTCTTCAATAGGAATGAGATTAAAGAACAGGTACCCGTTGTCCATATAGAGATTGGCCACAGCGTCCTCGTCTTCGCGTGTGCGTTTGTTGAGGAGTTTTTGGTTATAGACTTCTCCCGGATACATGCCAAGAACATTGCCGAGCATTTCTGTCGGATATACGGTGTTTCCTACCCATGATATGCTGTTGATGTAATATTTCTTACCTTCATCCACAGTCATGTAAATATCCACGCTCTTGTCATCGTATTTGGCTACGCTGTCGTGTGTGATTTTTGCATCGCGGTATCCGAGCTCATTGTATTTCTCAATCAGACGGTTGCGGTCGTCTTCAAAGTCTTTGTCAACGAATTTCTTTTGACTGAATATTTTCCAAATATCATTATTCTCATTGGTTTTCTTCATTGTCATCTTGATCTTGCGGTCAGATAACACCTCGTTCCCGTCAATGTAGATTTTATGAACTTTTACTTTGTTGTTGCGGTTCACGTCAACATTAAGAATAACTTGATTCTCTTTAGAAAGGTCAGGTTGCTGAGTGATGGTTACACTTGCATTCTTAAAACCTTTTTTGGAATAATATTCTTCTATAATCTTCTTTGCCTGGGCTATGATGTTTGGTGTAAGCTGCTGTCCTTCCACCATGCCGAGACGCTGTTCGATATCTTTCTTTTCACTGCTTTTTACTCCTGAAAAAGTCATTTCCGACATGCGGGGCTGCTGTTGAAGTGCAATTTCGAGCCATACTTTGTCGCCTACCGTTTTCAGTACATTGATCTGCACTTTTGAATAGAGTCCCTGGCGCCAGAATCGCTTTACTGCAGCTGAGATCTCATCTCCCGGAATTTCTACACGGTCTCCGACTGAAAGACCGGAATAACCTATGATAAGGTAATCGTCGGCCGTGGGGACTCCGGTCACGGAGATATCAGCAATCTCATATGATTTGGGTATGGGAGAGTATATTACATCCGGGTTGAAAATCGTGTCGGCGTTAGTGGCGGGTTTGATATCAAGGGCACTGGCCCATGTTACATTTAGTCCGCAAAGAATTGCCAGTAGACTCCTTCTTATTATGTGCATATATGGTTCGAAATTCATAAATTTCTTTAGTTATTGTTGTTATTGGTGGCTGACACCTGTTCGGAAGTTTTCCCGAACCGTCTTTCGCGTGTCTGATATTCAATCAGTGCGTCAATATAGGCATTGTTGTCGAAATCCGGCCACAACACCGGTGTGAAATATAATTCGCTGTAGGCTATTTGCCACAGCAGGAAATTGCTTATACGTTCCTCTCCTCCTGTCCTTATCAGCAGATCAGGGTCGGGGATATCTTTTGTTGACAGGTGGGCGGCAATTGTCTCTTCTGTTATGTCCTCCGGATTGATTTCCCCTTTTTTTACAAGTCCGGAAATCAATTTTGTGGTTTGAGTCAGTTCCCATCGGGAAGAGTAGCTCAGGCAAAGCAGAAGGTTAAGCCCTGTGCAATGTGCGGTGGCTCGTACACCATCATAAAGGCTTTTCTGAACCTCTTTCGGAAGTCTCTCAGTATCTCCGAGAAGATGAATGCGTACATTATTCTTCACGAGATCCGGAGTCTCTTTTCTGATGGTCCATCCTATGAGGTGCATAAGAGTCTCGACTTCTGCCTGAGGCCGGTTCCAGTTCTCCGTAGAGAATGCGTATAGTGTCAGATATCGGATTCCCAGATCGGAAGAAATCCGGGTAATGCGGTTCACGCTGTTCACACCTTCGGCGTGTCCCTCGCTCCGCTCCCGTTCCCGTTGGCGTGCCCAACGACCGTTGCCGTCCATGATGATGGCTACGTGTCGAGGCATCCTTTTCATGTCAAGGAGTCCGATCTTTTCTGTTAGGTTTTGTTCTGACATCTATATAGCTTTTGTTTTAATCCTTATAGTGGCAAACGGCACACCGTTTGCTGAATTCATAACTAATGGTTATGGTCATGGTTGAATACCAGTCGGTATTCTTCATGAATGAACTCTTAATGCCATACGGGTCATCAAGATCCGTAGAGTCAAGCCGATCTGTAAATACCTTTTTCATAAGGAACTCGAATCCGATGTTCCATCTGAGAGAAGGTTTGTACTTTAGCCCTATGCCGAACGGTATGGTGAAAGCGGCTCCGGCTTTCCCGCCAGCGTTCCAGGCTGTAGCCCCAAGTCCGGCTGTAATATATGGCGAAAACCGTTTCAGCTTGCGGTATGTTTCTCCCATACCGTAATTGAAGAAATTGAATTCTACCATTTCTCCCAGCTCATAAAACTGGGTTGAAAATTTATATGTTTCCCCACCGGGGAAGACATTTGTCATTTGTGAGGAATCTCCTCTGAGATTTCCTGTGTAGAAGTTTGTCTTCCATGCCCATCTGGGATTGGCAATATATCTGAAGAGCACTTCTAAATCCCAACCTGGATTTCTCCATAGATTGGATGTGTTCGCATCTCCGAGGTATCCGGTCATCCCGATTCCTCCACCTATGTCAAAGCGATAATCCTCTTGAGCTTTTGTTTTCAAGGGGATAAGTGTCGCCAATAATGCAACGAAAAGAGAGAGATGTGTCTTAAGCCTCATCCGGTTTAAATAATCGGTGTAAAGGTGAAGCGTGCGAGCACGCCCCTCCATATGGAGTTCTGCAGCTCATCGTTTGCGTTTTTTCCGCCCAAAAGATAAATATACGGGCATTCCCAGATTATATAATCTCCGTCTACCGTCGGAGTGCTTCCCCCGGCGCGGGTCCAATAGTCTGAGATAGCGGCTTTTTTCTGAGTGTACATCACAACATTGTCACATCCTGTCAGATCCGGAATTTCTTGTGGCAACTGCATCTGTTCGTTGCCTTCTCCCCACGTTACACCATTGTCATATGAAATGAATACAGTGCGATTCAGGGTGTTGTCAGATTTTGAGCCACCTACTGCAAGCCACGCCGTATATTCGGTTTGTGTCCACTCTGATTGAGTCTTGCGGTAGCTGTAATATGGTATTATAGTTGCTCCCGACACAGCCGGAATGCCGCCTTGTGAGAGTTTTACCCAGTTGGAGCCGTCAAATGCCCATGTCGCGTCAGTGAGCTTGCCATTGATCATTCTGCCTCCGATGCAGAATCCTACCGGAGAGTTTGTCCATTTGTTTTCAAGGATCACAAAGTTTGATGTCCCGCTGACAGGGAAGTCAGGATCCACAACGCCCGGATTCAGGTCTTTAAGTGGATATTGTGCATAGGAAATGCCGTTAGTGGTCTGTTTGAGACCGATGGCGGTATCTTTGTAGGCTCCTATGATTGATATCCATTTCTCTCCTGTCGCTATCCATGTGGAGCCATCAGTGGATTCGTACATGTTCCCACCGGTGTCAAGGATATTCAGACATCTGTCTGTAGCTGTAAGAGATCGCGTGTCAGGCGTAAACGGGAAAGATACAGGAATCTTTTGCCAGTTATTTGAGTAGAGATCGGAACTTGTTGCATAAGTGTAACTCCCGTCGCTCTCTTCTATGAGTGACACTGCCTTACCTTTGAAATCAAGACTTTTCTGATTCTTGGGGTTTGCGTATCGAGAAGGGAGTTTCGCATAAGCCTTGTCTCCCCACATCAGTGAGTCTTTTTTCTGCTTATGAACCAGCACCTTAAGGTCATAGTCTTTTTTGAGAGTGTCTCCATCAGCAAACGGAATCGAAAGGGTAAGTGTTACTTTCCCTGTAAAGTCTATGGAGTCTGTGTCTGAGGTTGTGTAGTCTACCTCTCCGGTTCGTGTGCTGCCTCCCTCCATTTTTATAATTGCTTTTGTTACATGGCTGGAGTATTCAATATCCGGAACAAGTTTGTCTATTTTTGTTCCGAGAGGGAGTGAGTCGGCATTGAAAATAACACCCCTGTCAAGATCTATGGAGAAGAAAACCGAATCAAGATTTGACATTACATCTTCGTCAGCGTTGAGCGAGAAAGATGTAACCGATACATTTACAGGTGTGTAATATGGGTCGAATTCCTCGGTTTCGCTTTTGCAGGAACTGAATGCTGATAATATTGCCACCACGGCTGCTATTAATGCTGGTGGCGTAAATCTTTTATAATATTTCACTGTTGCTGGAATTTCATTATTTTTTTACACCCCAAACTCTGCTTTTTCAGACTTTAGAGGGTATTACAACCTGCAAATTTAGTAATATTTGTCAAATTTATTCCAATATCGTGCTTTGATTTTATAAAATTAATGATTTTAAGTGATTTTTAGGGTTTTTAATAAACCCGGTTAATAATCAGATTCCCCCTTGTAATGTGTGTTGTCATTTCTTTACAACGGGTTGGAACTGTAGGTGCGTTAATTCCTGAAAAAAGTCTGAACGGGGCTGTCTCGACTCTGATCTCGTCGAACAGTCCGGCGGATAGAAAGGATGTTATTAATTTTGTGCCTCCTTCGACCAAGAGAGAGGTAATATTATAGTTTCTGTATAGGATGTCAAGATTTTCCTCTAAAGAGATGCCGTTGTCAAGAATTATAGGATTTCTGGCGAGTACTTTTGCATCTGCAGAAATTCTGGAGGATTTGATGACAACCGGTCTTGGACTGTTGCCTGACCATAATCTGTTGTTCAGATTCGGATTATCGTTGATTATAGTGTCTGTCCCTGCAATTATGGCATCAAAGCCAGCTCTCTCCCGATGCATTTCTATAATTGATAGAGCGTTGGAAATAAGTGTGCGTTCACCTTGTCTGCCAATAAAACCGTCTTCGCTTTGTGCCCATTTCAGCATGATATATGGGCGACAAAGTGAATGCGCGGTAATGAATTTGCGGTTAATGTCAATGCATTCCTGTTCCATAAAAGGTACGATAACCTCTATTCCGGCATCGCGCATCATTTTTATGCCTCGTCCGCTTACTTCCTTGAAAGGGTCCGCACATCCTATGACGGCTCGCTTGATTCTCTTTTCTATCAGTAGTTTGCTGCATGGAGGGGTCTTGCCATAATGGGAGCAAGGTTCAAGGGTGACATAGATCGTAGACTCGGGAAGCAGATGTGTGTGTGTATTCTGCACAGAGTTTATCGCATTTACTTCCGCGTGTGCGAATCCGTATTGTCTATGCCATCCCTCTCCGATTATTTTCCCGTCCGGAGCGACTATAACTGCTCCTACCATGGGATTTGGGGATACGTGTCCATATCCGAATTCTGCCAGATGGATAGCACGCTTCATATACTTTTTCGCAGGATGCATACACATGTCCATAGATGTTTAGATGTTTAGAACCTTATGCCGACACTTAGCTGAACATTTTCAACAGATGAGAAGAGGGTGTAGTCGTTTGACCGATACCAGTTGCCATCGATTTTTCCTACAAGACATGCAAAGAAATCTTTCAGGTTGTAGGTTATGGATGTCTGTCCCTTTAGCACCATGGAGAAGAGTTTTGATCTGGAGTCGGATGAGTCTTCATAGGTTTGGGTGTAACCGATTCCGGGAAAGGCAGATATGTTAAAAAGGAGGTGCTTGTTCCATACCCAGTTATAGCTGTATCCACCCATCAGGGCATAGGTATTGTAGTGGAATTTGTATCTCTGGGGTGTGATTGTAAGATATGGTCTAAGACTTTTGGGAAGATTATGCAGGTCCATTGTTACGTCAAGATTATTGTAATTAAAACCTATGATTGCTGAGCCTGCGCTTTTTTTCTGTATCCTTGAGAAGTTATATGCCGCACCCATAGAGAATTTTTTGTTGTTAAAAAAGAAAAATCCGTTTAGTCCGATTGTCTTGTAAAATACACCGGGGAATTCCTCTTTTATTAGATGTCCGTCCTTATAATCACCAAATGTGCGGATGAAAGTCCCTCCGGTGTTCTCCCAGTAATGGGCTTCAATATTGAAACGGGCGCAGTTGAAATTGTAGTCCATTTTCTTATGGTTCATGGGCTTGTTTCCTATTACGTTGGAAAGATCGAGTGAGTAACCGTAGCTGACCGCCATGTATTGAAGATAAATCGCAGCGCTGAAATACATCTCGCTCATCATACGGATAGGCATTTTGTTGTTGATGTTGAAGTAATATGAGTCTACCCAGTTGTCGCTCGCAACCCTGGCTTTCCACCTTTTCCCCGTGCCGGCCACATAGGTGGTGTCGTAAGAGTTGAATGTCTTGTCGCCCCAGTTATATACTTTTACGCAGAATTTCAAAAATTTAGGATATTCCACGGTTGTGTCCGAGAGGTTTAGTTTTCCCCGTTTTAAAAGAGTCCACCAGTTATGCGACTCTTCTTCTTCGGGTTTCTCCTCCGGTTCTGAAGTTGACGGTTTTACCGGTATTCTGTCTTCAGGATCAAAGAGTCTCAGATGGGGTCTTATAGAATCAAAATCAGACTTCCCGGAAGCATAAATCAACTCGTTGCCCGAGATGTCTGTTTCGGGATCAACGATAATGCCTGCTCCGCTTGCCACCGCGTTGCATGTGATTATTGAAAGAAGTAAAGCAATATATTTTTTCAATTCTGCAAAAAGATGTGGTTATATGGTTAAGTGGAATCTGTGTCAATAAATATTACGGTATCAATAAATATTCCTGTCGTTTAATGCTTTCTGATATCGTCGCGCGTTACGGGAGTGTTCGGCATATGTGCTTGCGAAATTATGGGTGCCGGAGAAATCTTCTTTTGCACACATATACAGGTATTCGTTTGGCTCACTGTTCAGAATGGCGTCTACTGTCTGTTTGCTTGTCGTGCGTATCGGACCCGGAGGCAGCCCGGCATTACGGTATGTGTTGTAAGGGGAGTTGACATTGAGATGCTCTCCTTTTACCCTTCTGATAGAGAAATCGTTTAGGGCATATCTTACGGTAGGGTCGGATTGCAGACGCATCCCTTTTTGTTTTCTGTTGTTGTATAGTCTTCCGATGGTTCCTTTTTCTGACAAGTTGTTGGTCTCCTCATCTGTGATGGACGCTATTATCATGACTTCAGCTGGAGAAAGTCCCATGGCGCTGGCTTTCTTCTTTCTCTCTTCAGTCCAGAAATTCAGATAGTTTTGTCCAATCTTATTAAGAACACTTTGTGGAGATGATGACCAGTAGACTTCATATGTGTCGTCAAGAAACAATGCGGTTGCATTGTCCGGATTGAGCCCATACGGCGACAGGAAAGCGGTGTCATAGAGTTTTGCACGGAGAGAATCTGCCGAAAAGTCCAGTTTCGCGCTTATCTTTTCAAGCATTAGATCTTTGTCGCGGAAGCCGTTGATTGTTATTTTTACCGGGGTCTGTGCTCCGTTGCATAATTTTCTGGCAACTCCGAATACAGTGGTCCCTTGTGTGATGTGATAGGCTCCATGTCGCTTTGTGAAATCAGTATGCATCAGTTTCATCAGGCGAATTGTTTTGTATGAGAAGCTTTCGCCAAAATGCCTTGATAAGCTGTCTGCAACCATTTTTGCCGAAGCATTTTCCGGGATACGTATCGTAGCTCCGGTATCCGTTTTTGTCAGGATTCCTGACGTGTAAATGAATACGGATACAACTATGGCTATTGCAAAGATTACCCCCGGAATGACGTAGCGCATCTTTCCGGGAGTATTATGTGTGTCAGTTTTTAATCCGTCAGTTTTCAATTTCTGTTAGTCTTGATTCTTTCAAGTTGACTTTCAAGTGCGTCCAGACAAAGGTCTACAGCCTCTTCGAATGTATCGGCTGTCTTTGAAGCGAAAAGGTCAGCAGCGGGAGGCACTGTCAATTTTATCTGGGCTTCCTTATTGTTGGCTGTTTCCGGTTTTATGACTTTGAGAGTGACATCAGCTGATGTGATGGCCTCGAATCTGCGAACTAATTTATCTGTCTTTTTATTGATAAAGGAAACGAGCTTTTCTGATGCGTCGAAATGAATGGCTTTGATTGTTGCTTCCATAACTGTACAATTTTGAGGGTTAATAATATAGAGAGTGCAGGAGAGAACCTCTCTTACAAAGATAACAATTAATTTTGAGATATTGCTTTGTCTCTATAAATATTTTCAATTGCTTGAAAAATCAGGTTAAACCTCATCTGCCTGTATGTCGTGGTTTTGTTTGCTTCGGGGATGAGCCGAGCGGTAGCTTGCCTGCAGCTCCGAAAAAGAAAGGTGGGTGTAGATCTGTGTGGTGCTAAGCGATGCGTGTCCGAGAAATTCCTTGACAGCATCAAGTGATGCTCCGTTGCGCAGCATGGCCGTCGCAAAAGTATGGCGCAACAGGTGCGGGCTTTTATGTGAGGCCGGGATCCCGCTAAGAGAGTCGTGAACCTGCTTGTAAAGATTCCCTTTGCTTATCTTGCCGTTTATGCCCGGGATAAGAGGTGCGGATTTGTTCAGACCGGGATATTTTGAGTTCCTTGTCTTCTGCCATTTTCTGATCTCTTCAATCATCTCTTTTGCCAGAGGCACGATTCTTTGTTTGTTGCGTTTTCCTGTAACTTTTGCCTCCTGTAATGAAAAGTCTATGTCATCGTCAGTGAGTTGTCGCAGTTCCTCTTGCCTTAATCCTGTAGCATACAGCATCAGTAATATAAATCTGGCCCGCTGAGTCTTGTAGTCATCCTCTGTGTCAAGTATTGTGAGCAGTTTTTCTATTTCTTCATCTTTTATGTATTCCGGAAGACGCCGGGGAGTTTTCGCGAGAATTATATCGGACGCCGGGTTTGCTTTTATTTTGCCGTTTTTGAGAAGCCAGTGGAAGTATGCCCGAAGGCTTTGGGTCTTGCGCCTTATTGACGCCGGGGCATTGGCATGGGCTATGCTGCCGAGCCATGCCCTGATGTCTTGGGTCGTCACGCTTGCGTAATCGAAAGTTTCAGTGCTTCCCCCGGTCAGCCATGTCGCAAACTGATTTATGTCGCGGATATATGCCTCGGAAGTGTGACTGCTACGGTTCAACTCGAGCCTCATGTAATTTTCGAATTCTTTGAATCCGCCTGTCATTCCTTTGAATACATGATGATGTTGAGATACAACAATTCAGCATAAGCTCATGGAGTCTATGCTGAATCGGTTTTATTAATGCTATAAAAGCAGGCTAATTACTGCTCAGCCTGGCGAAGCTGCTGAACGTATACCGCTTTCATGATTTTTTTGCGGTTTGCTACAGAGGGCTTTTCAAATGCCTGACGGGCACGCAATTCTTTTACGATGCCTGTGCGCTCGTATTTACGTTTGAACTTCTTAAGTGCTTTCTCAATGTTTTCGCCTTCTTTTACTGGTACGATAATCATGTTTTGGTCTTTATTTTTTAATTTTTATCAATAATTATTAAGCTGTCCTCCGGAGGGCAACATGCAGGCCCCGGCGGATAAAGCGTTGCAAAATTATATAATCTTCAAAAAACAGCAAAATTTTTCGCAGTAAAAATGAAATTAAACGGTATGATTTTGATTTTTTATATTACATCCTCCGGATTTTCGTCATACCATTTGCTGTACATAAGATAGTTTTTGGCTATCTTGACATTCATCTCTTTTGCTTTTTCCGGCTCTACCATCTTGATGAATTTTGCCGGACTGCCGGCCCACATTTCATGAGGGCCTATCTGGGTGCGGCTAAGCACTACAGATCCGGCTGCCACCAATGCTCCTTCTCCTACAACGGCATCGTCCATGACAACCGCCCCCATTCCAATCAGTGCGTAATCATGGATCTTGGCTCCATGAATCACAACATTATGACCGATTGATACATCATTGCCAATTTCGATTGTGGATTTCTGGTAAAGTGTGTGTAAAACGCTTCCGTCCTGTATGTTTACGCGATCGCCTACCCGTATGGAATTTACGTCTCCACGTAATACCGTGTTGAACCATACGCTACAGTCATCGCCAATGATCACGTCTCCTATGATTGAAGCGTTTTCAGCCAGAAAACAGTTTTTCCCTATTTCCGGGGTGAATCCCCTTACTGATTTAATATATGCCATTGTCTATATTTTTTTTTTCGTAATAAATTTAAACAGTTTCTTATATCGCCTTGCATTTTTTTGCCAGCCAATCCTGTTCTTCCGGCTGTAACAGAGGCGCCAGCTCATTGTAAACTTTACTGTGGTAATTGTTGAGCCACTCTGTTTCGTCTTCGGTCAGTATGCTTTTTTCGACCAGCGTGGTGTCAAACGGGAAAAGGGTGAGGACCTCAAAGTGATAGAAATCTCCGAATTCGGTGGTTCCCAGCAGCTCCGTGGCAATAAGGTTTTCACTTCGGATGCCGTATTTGCCTTCAAGATATATGCCCGGTTCGTTACTTGTAATCATACCGGGCTGAAGCGGAACGTTGACATCGTTAAGACGGATGCTCTGCGGCCCTTCATGACAGTTGATGAAGAAACCGACACCGTGCCCTGTGCCATGATAATATGCTTTGCCTTCTTTCCAAAGGAACTGTCGGGCAAGCACATCCAGCTGACCCCCGCGTGTTCCCTGAGGGAAGATGGCCTTGGCAAGCGCGATATGCCCTTTCAGTACAAGCGTGAAATCGTGTCTTTGCTCCTCTGTCGGAGTTCCCAGAGCTATCGTGCGGGTGATATCGGTGGTGCCGTAGGTGTATTGTCCCCCTGAATCGACAAGCAGCAGGCCGTCACCTGTTACCGGCACGTCGCTTTCTTCAGTGGCTTCGTAATGAACGATTGCTCCGTGGGCATTCCATCCGAGAATTGGAGAGAATGATTCGTCCACGCAACTGGGATCTGCAAGACGCAGGGCACGCAGGGCTTTGCCTAATTCCAGTTCTGTCAGGTTCCCTTTCGGATATTCTGACTCTACCATCATGAAGAAGCGTGTAAGAGCTACTCCGTCTTTCTTCATGGCAGTCTTGAGATTGTCTATCATGATAGCATTCTTGATGCTTTTCAATTTAGCGACTTGATCCCCTCCGAATACCGGTGTGCAGGCAATGTGGTCATATAACCCGCGAGAGGTCTTTCCCGGATCGAGAAGCAGACGTGTCTGCTTGGGAAGGGTCTCTGCAAATTCGAGTACTGCCTCGTAGGGTCTGGTTTCGAAATGGTATTTCTTAAGATGTGCCTCAACTTCAGGAGTAAGCTTTTTGTCATCGATGAAAAGGATGCGTCTGTCAGAGTCGAGATACAAATAGGCGACGAAAATTGGAGAGAATGCGATGTCTCCGGCTGTGCGCAAATTTGTAGCCCAGGCAATGTCGTCAAGGGCAGACAGAAGTATGGCGTTGCCCATTTCGCTTTTCACTGCTTCAAGCATACGGGAGATTTTGCTGTCAACGGTTTCTCCTACAATTGTTTCGTCGTGGATGAACAGTTTGTTGGTGGGACGCTCAGGTCTCTCTTGCCAGATGTAATCGAATAACGGGAAGCTGTCATCAAGTTTTACACCGTTGTCGTTCAGTTGCTGCTGGAGACGCTGTGCCCATGATATGGAAAATGTCATGCCGTCGATGGCAACGGTCTGGCCTTCCTGAGTGTGTTCTGTGACCCAGTCGATCAGGTCTGTCGCTTCCGGACCGTCTTCCTTCATCATTTTGAAACCGGTGTCTTTAAGCTGGTCTTCGGCCTGAATGAAATAGCGGGAGTCTGTCCAGCAATACGCTTCATCGGCAAGAACAACGGCTGTGCCGTTGGTGCCGTTGCCCGACTCGAAACCTGTCAGCCATTCGCGCCCGCGCCAGTGTTTTGGGGGTAACTCACTCTGGTGGGGGTCAGTGCCCGATACAATTACTGCGTCGATGCCCTTATCTTTCATAACCTTGCGTAGCTGTGCAAGATATTGTGCGTTCTTTTTCATAACTTTTTCAATTTAATCTCCAAAAATACTCAAAATACTCAAATCCGGCAAAAATAAATTAATCCTTGGAATCAATTAAAAATTAATTAGGATTCCAAGGATTAATCAAAACTCGCTAATATATTTATTCACCGCAGGTTCTTGTTTCGTCCATACAATCTGTGCCAGTTGTCTCTTCGTCGCATCTATAAGTCTCATCATCACATATTCTCGTTTCGCGGCAGGGATAATCATAAGTAGGTCTCAGGGTTTCACAGCCTCCGTCTGCATAAGTTGCAATCTCACAATTTTGAGTATCGGGATCAAGACATTTATCGAATGTTTGTTCACAAGCAATATCTTTGCTGCTAGAAGTTACGAAAAGAGTGTAATTTATTGGAAATGAGCGTAGGTTAATTGCTCT
>CAQFOZ010000054.1 GCA_948788915.1 uncultured Muribaculaceae bacterium
TAGAGCGTCGGATTGTGGTTCCGAAGGTCGTGGGTTCGAGACCCACATTTCACCCGCAAAAGGTTTTATAATTTTTTTAATAAAAAAGGATTCCATTCGGAATCCTTTTTTTGTATCCTACAGCTTCGCAACTGCCTGGTTAAAAAAATCTTAGGGTCATTAAGGACTTTAAGGTCTTTAGAGTCTTTAAGGTCCTTAATGACCCTAAAAACTCTAAAGACCCTAAAGATCTTATAAAATTTTAAAATTTAAGCCTGAAGTTTTTTGCGGAGGTTGGCAAGCATGTCTCTTGTCATGGAGTCAAGGTCATACTCAGGTTTCCATCCCCATTCTTCGCGTGCGCAGGTGTCATCAAGGCTATCCGGCCATGAGTCGGCTATCTGCTGGCGAAGAGGGTCAAGCTCATAACTCATCTTGAAATCCGGCACATATTCTTTTATTTTGTTATATATTATTTCCGGATCGAAAGACATTGATGCGATGTTGAATGAGTTGCGGTGTTTGAATTTTGCGGGATCGGCCTCCATTATCTCTATTGCCGCGCGCAAAGCGTCGGGCATATACATCATGTCCATGAATGTGCCCGGCTTAAGAGGACATTTGAACTCTTCGCCTTTGACTGCGGAATAATATATGTCTACTGCATAGTCTGTGGTTCCACCACCGGGAGGGGCGACATAGGAGATCAGTCCGGGAAAGCGTACGGAACGTGCGTCTACTCCGAATCTGCTTGCATAATAGTCTGATAGCATCTCTCCGGTAACTTTCGTGATACCGTATATGGTCTTAGGACGTTGTATGGTGTCCTGGGGAGTGCGGTTGTGAGGGGTGTTTGGACCGAAAGAGCCGATACTGCTTGGCGTGAAGAGCGCGCACCCTTTCTCGCGCGAAACCTCAAGACAGTTGTATAGTCCTCCGACACCGATCTTCCATGCATGCTGCGGCTTGGCTTCTGCCACTGCCGACAAAAGTGCCGCAAGATTATAAATTGTGTCTATTTTGTATTTGTCGACTATCTCGGCAATTCTCGCCGCATCTGTGATGTCTACTATCTCTG
This sequence comes from uncultured Muribaculaceae bacterium, assembly GCA_948788915.1. Taxonomy (GTDB): domain Bacteria; phylum Bacteroidota; class Bacteroidia; order Bacteroidales; family Muribaculaceae; genus Lepagella. The sequence continues at coordinate 1,058 of CAQFOZ010000054.1, forward strand.
CAGGCCCGCTTGTGGCGAGTTCACCTTTGGGTTCGGCACCGGGGATATATCCGGCCACTACTGTGCCTCCGGGATATTCCCGACGTAATTTCATGGTCAGTTCGGAACCGATTTGTCCTGTAGAACCGATTACCAGTATATTCTTCATGTTTCAAGTTAGATTTTGTTGCGCAAAAATAATCATTAATTCATAATTTATGTATAACTTTGGTTAAAATAAATATGCGAGAATAATATTTTATTAAATACCATGTACGCTAAATTTCAAAAACATCTGCAAAAGGAGCTGCAAGATATAAAAGATGCGGGCCTTTACAAGAACGAGCGTGTGATCGTTACACCTCAAAGTTCGGATATAGAAGTTGAAAATGTTGAAGGGGAGGTTCTTAACTTCTGCGCTAACAATTATCTCGGTCTCGCAGACAACAGCCGTTTGATAGAAGCTGCCAAGAATGCGATGGACAACCGTGGTTTCGGTATGTCGTCTGTACGGTTCATCTGTGGCACCCAGGATCTTCACAAGGAACTTGAGAAGGCTATAAGCGATTATTTCAAGACAGAGGACACCATACTTTATGCGGCTTGCTTTGATGCAAACGGCGGTCTTTTCGAACCACTGTTTACAGAAGATGATGCTATCATAAGCGACTCATTGAACCATGCCTCCATCATAGATGGGGTGCGCTTGTGCAAAGCCAAGCGTTTCCGTTACAAGAATGCAGATATGGAGGATCTTGAAAGATGTCTTAAAGAGGCAGCGGACTGTCGTTTCAAGGTTATTGCAACCGACGGTGTGTTCTCAATGGATGGTAATGTGGCTCCTATGGACAAGATATGTGAGCTTGCGGAGAAATATGATGCGCTTGTCATGGTTGACGAAAGCCATTCGGCAGGTGTTGTGGGTGAGACAGGTCACGGTGTGGCTGAGAAATTCAATTGCTATGGCAAAATTGATATCTTTACTGGAACACTCGGTAAATCGTTCGGAGGAGCCATGGGTGGATTCACTACCGGCAAGAAGGAGATTATCGACATGTTGCGTCAGCGTTCACGTCCATATCTGTTCTCGAATTCCGTAGCTCCTTCAATTGTAGGGGCAAGTATCGAGATGTTCAAAATGCTTGGTGAGAATGATGATCTGCACACAAAGCTGATGGAAAATGTGACTTACTTCCGCGACAAGATGCTTGAAGCCGGTTTCGATATCAAGCCGACACAGAGTGCGATATGCGCTGTGATGCTTTATGATGCAAAACTTTCGCAGGATTTTGCGGCCGAAATGCAGAAAGAGGGAATCTATGTTACAGGTTTCTACTATCCGGTTGTTCCGAAAGACCAGGCACGTATCAGGGTTCAGCTGTCTGCCGCCCATACACGCGAGCAGCTTGACAAAGCAATTGCCGCATTTATCAAAGTTGGAAAGAAACTCAATGTATTAAAATAATCATCAATCCATTAAAATAATTGTAAGCCTTATATAGATAGGGTGAGGCATCCGCCTCACCCTATCTATATTTTTCAGCAATCCCCCGCTACACCATAAGTTCTATCATGTTCTATCATGTTCCATCAAGTTGCATCAAGTTGTATCATGTTGCACTATCCTTCATCCTTTAAATTAAATCCCCCTTCCCTGATCAGTATTTTTTTAGAAACCGGAAAATTGTATCATATGCCGCTTCCCGTGCATGAAGAGGGGAAAGTATTAGATCGTGGATGCCACTGTCGATTGTGCATACCATTCTCTTATCCTGATGACCGAGTTTCTCTCCTACTTTCTGAATGGATGCCGGGTCAAGCACCGCATCTCCTGTTTTGAAGGCTGGTGTGTAATTGCAACCGTCTATTTTTCTTGAGCTGTGCATCACAAGAAGTGGTACGGTGATATGCGTTGCTTTTTTTATCAGTTCGGAATGCGCATGATTTATGGCACCGACCCAGCTGTAGGTTACCGGTGGCGAATAGATCATTTTCCAGTCAGTATCATACTCCCATTCTCCATCATATTGCTTTAGAAGAGAATATGCGTAGCCGTCGCAATGACCCTGTTTGATTTTTGAATTCGGAGAAAATTTGCTTAAAAACTGGATGAGCGGCGCTCCCACATTGCGCATGACAGGGCTGAAGTTCCATTCCAGAAACGGGCTGTCTGTCACCACGCGGTTCACACCGACACGGGCCCCTTTCATGGCGGCCATATAGGTTACGGTGAGTCCCCCTGTGCTGTGTCCGGAGAGTGTGATATCTGTATTGCCGTCACGACGTATCTGGGATAAGGCGGAATCTATATCTGCAAAGTATTCAGACATTTTGCGGACATTGAACGGATATTGCCATGGCTGCCAGCTTCGGCCATAACGGCGCAGGTCAACAGCATAAAAGTTGTATCCCGAATCCACAAATCTTTCGCCCATCTCTTTTTGGAAGAAATAATCATTGAAACCGTGTACGTACAGATACGCGCGGTGAGATCTTTGGGGTGAAAGTTTCCGGATGATTGTGGATCTGCATGGCCCGTCAAAAGCTTCACCCTGATCAACATATCTTGCCTCATAACCGGATAATATATCCGGATGCCATGCGGTATCGGTAGTTGCCGTGACCGGACCGGTATATTTCTCCGGGAAATGCCATTCTCCGGAGGCAACCCCCATACCGATGATTGCAAACATTATAAGGAGTAGTTTTTTCATAATTCAGAGTTTATTGTTTTTACAACGAGATTCAACAAGATACAACAAGATACAACAAGATACATCAAGATTAATCATGATACAACATGATACAACATGATACATCATGCTTCATCCTATCCTTTAGATATCAAGCCCCTATTCAAGATGCTTGCGTATGATATCTATTTTCTGATGCAGCATCCTGTTTTTTAATTCCAGAGAATGCAGCTCGCTGTTGGCGGATGCGAAGATCCATGTGGCAGAAATCATTTTCTTGAATTCTTCTGGTATCTGCCATGAACCTTTTTTCTTCCCTTTTTCAAGGAAACACAGAGTTATGTTGTTAAGTTCATTATCGGCTATAAATTTGCATACTTCATTACACTGGTCGCCAAAGAATGTGACTGTGGTTATACCGTCTCGACGGTAGTTGAGTGCCTGATCGTGAGGGACAATCGACGACAAAGCTGAATTTCCATCGCTTATCACCTCAATCTGCTCGAATGTGCCACCTTTGAGTGCCGCGCTAAGTTCGAGTTGTTCCGATTTGTTTACGCGGGCGATGAGACCTGTTGACTGCAACGGATATCTTGACTTCCAGTTCTTGAGAATATAATAGCCCTCTACCTCACGTGGATTCTCTACTATTGCGAAATTGTTTATTTGGGAATCTATTGTTGAAGTGACTTCCTGAATTTTAAGATTACAGGAATCAATTTCCGCTTGCGCTGTTTTTATTGAATCTTGAAGAGATTCTTTATAGGTGCTCCCGCTATCGCTCTTTTCGCTCTTGTTGCCTCCACAGGAGGCAACAAGAGGAAGTAGGAGCAAAGATATAATTATTTTCTTCATATCACTTTTTATTGGTGAGCCGGACGAAGGAGATCGTTTACTGTCTTTACAGGATTGAACGTGTCAGCGGGGACTTCAATAAAGATTGTGTTCCAGTCGCTCATCGCGCCATTCCACAATCCGGGCAGTTCCAAAGCTTTGATCTCAACTCCCTCGCGACTTTTTATTGAGATGAAACCTGTTGATTTATCCACAAACTCCGGTAGATAGAATTTATTCCCTTTGTAATCGCGTGTGGACACCACAAGGTCTACGGGATTGAAATGGGTTGCCTCTTTCATCATTTTCTTTGCTTGACGATCTTCTGTGTTGATCTGAGAAGATTCAAGAATCTGGGGACTGACAGTACCGTCGATGTTGTATGCGAGATAAGGTCCGCCACCGGGTTCGCCCTCGTTGGCTACCATTCCGCAGACACGGAGCGGACGGTTGAATTTGCTGAAGAGGTAATCGCGTTTCTCTTCAGAAGACATGGTGGTTAATTTATCGTGTGTTATACAAAGCACATTATGGGCAAAATCAATCATTTCATCCATCTTATTGTCCGAAGGTATACCTTCGGCAAGGATTTTGCAATATTCGTTGATACGCTGTTTTGTGCCAACAAGAACACCACCGATTACTTTCTTGAATTTCACGGTGCTCTCCCGGCTGCGGTCGGGTACTACGTTATCGATATTCTTAATGAATATGACATCAGCGTCAAGATCATTGAGATTTTCAATCAGTGCGCCGTGGCCGCCGGGACGGAAAAAGAGTTCCCCGTTTTCTCTATACGGTGTGCCGTCCATATTGGCGGCTATTGTGTCGGTAGACGGTTTTTGAACACTGTAGCTCACTTCGAAAACTATTCCGAATTTATGACCTATGTGTGCGGCTGTCTCTTCTACCTTTGCTCTTACCAGCGGGAGATGATTTTCCGAGACGGTGAAATGAACAGCCACTTTGCCGGACTTTCCAGCTGCATACATTGCCCCTTCGGCAAGATGCTCTTGCAGTGCGGTTCTTGTCCCGCCCAAAACTTTGTGAAACTCGAGCAGCGCTTTTGGCAATTGTCCGTAATTCAGGCCCTCGGGCTGTATCAGGGCTTTTGCAACATCTTTATATCTTTTTGTCTTGATAAGGCTGTCGATGCTTTCTCCATAAAGCCTGAAACATGTAGCATTAAGCTGAGGGAAGAAAGCGAACTCCTCTATTTCGTTGAAGAACTTCTTCATGAAGTCATTATCAGGACTATCGGCTTTGCCATTTACAAAGGTGAAGATATCTTTGAACATCCGTGAGGCGGCACCGCTGGCCGGGACCATTTTCATTACTACGCCACCCTCCTTTAAGAACTCCTCCCAGCATGCGTTGGCTGATTTCTCCAGTTCGGGAGTAAGGCGACTGATGCCGTTGCCTACGACAGCCGGAGCCTCGATTTTTAGATATGGGAAACCATCGGCAAGCATTTGTAGTTCCTCTTCAAATTTGTCAATGCTGATTCCTCTGCCGTTCAATGTCTTGATGTCGCTTTCTTCTAATTTCATATCGGGTTATTTTATAGTTTTCATGATAAGAAGTGTTCCTTTTCTATCGGTTCTTTATATTGCAAATGTATGTTTTTTTTGTCTATATAACAAATCCTTTCTTTAAAAGATTAAAAACGCTTCTTCAGCAACCCTCCTCCCCGATATGTCCTATAAGTCCTATTAGTCCCATTAGCCTTATTGGTCTTAAAGTCGCGCATAATTAATTACTAAAGGTCTTTAAAGTTTTTTTTAGTCTCTTTTAAACTAATTAAAAAATATCTTGTCTTAAAAATTGGATTGCCGAAAAACTTTTATAAACTGTTTCGGCAATGTGATATTGAATCTACAGATTTCACTATAAATATTATGTCAAGAAAAATATTAACTCTGTTGCTGCTTCTGGGTGGGGTGATTTCAAATGTCAATGCCGCCCGTGTAAGGGGGGCGGTAGTTGACTCGTCCGATACACCACTGGTAGGAGTAACTACACAGGTGTTTGCATTGCCTGACTCCGTCCGTAAAGCCTACATGATAACAAATACAAAAGGTGAATTTTCATTCAGATCAATTTCTCCCGGAAACTATATGGTAAAGCTTTCCATGGTTGGCATGGATGACTTGACACAGACTTTTTCTGTGGCAGACACTACAAGAATTCTTAATCTGGGTACAATCAGAATGTCGGAAACTGCTGTCATGCTTGCCGACGCTGTTATTACCGGTGTGAAGGCCGCTGTAGTGGCAAAAGTAGATACTGTGGAGTTTAATGCCGGATCTTTTAAAACCCAGGCAAATGCAACGGTGGAAGATCTGCTTAAAAAACTACCGGGTATGGAGGTGGGAACCGACGGATCCATAACCTCCAATGGAAAGACTATAACGAAAGTGCTTGTGAACGGGAAAGAGTTTTTTGGAGAAGACACCAAAATGGCGACAAAAAATCTTCCGTCTGATCTCGTTGACAAAGTGCAGGTTGTAGACCGCAAAAGTGATCTTGCAAGAATAACCGGTGTAGACGATGGAGAAGAAGAGACCGTTATCAATCTTACGGTCAAAAAAAATATGACTAACGGTTGGATCGGATCCCTCAGCGGAGGTTACGGTACCGACAAACGGTATGAAGGAAGACTGAATCTGTCTACGTTTACCGACAGCAATCAGATCTCGATTGTCGGCGGTGCAAACAACATAAATGAAATGGGATTTCGGGATTCGGGCCGAGGACGGTTCTCGTCGTTCGGACCACAAGGTGGTATCACGACCTCCCAGCAATTGGGTATTAATTTCAATGTGGGTAAGAACGATAAATTCAGAGTGGGCGGTAATGTTTTCTATACCCACTCCGACAGAAATGCAGAGAGCTTTACAAACACTCAGAATCTTTTCGATGATGGCTCCGTGACTATTAATGAAAGCAAAAGCAATACACGGGACATAGGACACAATGTCAGGGGGGATTTCCGTATGGAATGGAAGATTGACCCCAACAATACTCTTGATTTCCGTCCTTCGTTCTCTTTTAATAATCGAAAATCTGAACTTTCCGAGGCTTCGGCTCTTTTTGCCGGTGATACAGATAGATCGAAAGTTAATTCTAATAATTCGCAAAGATTTAATCACGGAACAAGTTATAATGCTGCCGGTCGCTTGATCTTCAATCATAATTTCGCATCCCGCCCGGGAAGATCTTTCAGTGTGCAGGCTGATTATGAGTTCAGTGACACCAAACAGCATTCCACCACCTGGAACGATATAGAATTTTATCAGGAAGACAAGGATGGTGTGATCAAAGATCCCGAGAATTTATATCGGTTCCTCGACAATCATCAGTGGAACAACAGTGTGGGTGCGAGATTAACCTGGACTGAACCGTTGGGCGACGTGAAACGTGGTAATTTCCTGCAGGTGGCTTACCGCTTTAGTCTGCGTTTCAATAATGCCAATAAGGATACTTATAATTTGGCCGGCGTTGACGGTATCGATATGAAGAATCCGGAGGATTTTGATATACTTCCTGCCGGGGCTCTCTTCGACCCGGATCTCTCTAACAGATTCCGTAATAAGTTCTTTTCTCAACAGGTTCAAGTTGGTTATAAGAAGGTTAATAAAAATTATAATCTTGAGGCAGGTGTTACTCTTTCTCCGTCAAGCAGCGGAAGCACCGACCTTATTAATGATGCCCGTAACATAAAGACAAGATGGGTGTTGAATGTTGCTCCGTTCGCACGATTCAGATATAAACTGTCCAAAACCAAATCGATCAGGATAGATTATAGGGCAAGAACCTCACAACCCACAATAAATCAGCTACAACCTGTAGCTGACGTTTCGGACCCGTTACACATCACTCAGGGTAATCCGAACCTTAAGCCTACATTCACACAATATATAAACTTTAACTTCTCTAATTTCAATCAGGAACGTCAGCAATCGATGATGGCTATATTGAGGGGACAATATTCATCAAACGTGGTTGTGAATAAAACACAGACAGATGTTTCGGGCGTGCGCACCACAACCTATGAGAATGCCAATGGAAACATGAACGTCTTCGGTATGTTCATGATCAATCAGCCGTTCCGCAACAAAAGACTGAGATATGGTGCGAGGGCAATGACAAGTTTCAGTTCTACGGCCGGTTATCTTAACGGACAGTTTAACCGTTCTGGAAATCTGAGAGTGTCTCCGAGTGTGGATTTCACATTCACCAACGATGTTTTCCAATTCTCGGTACGTCCTAACTATTCGTTTACAATGGCAAGCAGTACTCTCAAGGACCAGAGGAACCGTTACACACATTCATATGGATTCAGAGCTGACGCGGCACTTTATCTGCCGTTCGGTCTACAGGTCAACACTGATCTTGATTTTGATAATAAAACAGGTTATTCCGATGGTTTTAATGCTGCTTCCTGGCTGTGGAATGCCCAGATTTCGTATAGCTTGTTGAAAGACAAAAGTTTGACTCTCAGTGTGAGAGCTTACGATTTATTGTCGCAGAAGAAGAATATCTCAAGTACTGTCACTAACAGCAGAATTGAAGATAACAGATACAACGACTTGTCAAAATATGTTATGTTCGGTATATCATACAACTTCAACACCATGAAGAACAAGAAGCGACCGGATCAGGATAATTTCTTGAATCCCGAGCATGGCGACCGTCCCCGTGGCCCGCGCCCAGGTGGCAGAGGTCCCGGTGGCAGAAGATTCTGAAAGACTGCGTGCTTAATTAATAATATAATTGAAATTAGAAATGCATAACCGGTCCCGCCGGTTATGCATTTGTTTTAAGAAGTTATTCATTCCCCCTGTACCCGACGATTAGGTGGTGAGGCTGTCCCCAGCCTCACAATAAATTATATGCGTGTAACCTCCTTAACCCCTTTTACAGTTTTTATTTTCTTGATAAGGGCGTTTAGCTGACGGTTGTCAGTTACACCTATCACCAGATAACCCTGGAAGATTCCATCGTGTGAGTCTATCGATATGTTACGCAACATGGTGTTCGGTTCCTTGGAGATAATAGAGGTGATGTTTGCCACAATTCCAATGTCATCATGTCCGATAACCCGGAGCTGGGCCGGAAGCATATCTCCGGTTTTGCCACTCCAGTTGGCGCGTATGATGCGATATGGATAACGCTCCCGGATATGCGATGCATTGGGGCAATCTGTCTTGTGTATTTTCACGGATCCATCGGATGAGATGAATCCGAACACATCGTCTCCGTAAATAGGGTTACAACATCTGGCAAATTTGTACGCAAGACCGTTGATACTTTTCTCGCCAATAACAATGACATCATCTTTCGGGTTATCATCTTTTGGAGCGATCAATTGAAATTCATCGGCAGACACATGTTCGGTCTCCGTTTCCCTTGTTGTAAAATCAATATATGAGTTAAGGAAACGGCCGGCATCTATCTTGTTTTCTCCCATGTCGGCAAAGAACTCTATGGCATATTTGTAGCCGTTCTTTTTGATGAGACGCATCAGTTCAGACTCGTCAAGCTCAACCTTGCGGTTTTTTGCACGGCGCATAAGGGCTTCCTTGCCGATGTCTGCAAGGCGTTGCTTCTCCTCGTTAAGGCTTTGCTTGATTTTGTTGCGTGCCTTTGAGGTTGTTACAATATGAAGCCATTCCTTACGTGGATTCTGGGTGTTTGATGTGAGAATCTCTATTGTATCTCCGTTCTGTATCTTGTAGTTTATGCGCTTGTGTGCACCGTTTACAATTGCTCCGGAGCAGTGTGCACCGACATTCGTGTGGATATGGAACGCAAAGTCAAGTACAGTCGCACCGGCTGAAAGACGGAAGAGGTCTCCCTTAGGGGTAAAAGCAAATACTTCCTGATCGAAGGCATCTGCCTTGATGTTCTTCATTAACTGCATGGGACCGGCTTCCGCTGTCTCCAGAATGTCACGGATATTGTTCATCCATCTGTCTGAACTGTCTCCTTTCCCTCCCTTATAGCGCCAGTGGGCGGCAAGTCCTTTTTCTGCAACAAGATCCATCCGCTCTGTGCGGAACTGCACTTCTACCCATTTCTGACCGGGACCCATCACTGTGGCATGAAGACTTTCATATCCGTTGCTTTTAGGCAGTGTGATCCAGTCTTTCATGCGTGCCGGATTGGCGGTATACATGTCAGCAAGAATGGAGTATGCAAGCCAGCAATCCTGCTTTTCCCGTTCGCGCGGTGTGTCGATAATAACACGTATGGCGAACAGATCGTAGATTCCGGGAAGATCTACCTTCTGTTTCTTCATCTTGTTCCATATAGAAGAGATGGATTTGGTACGTCCCTTGATATCGAATTTCAGACCGGCCTCAAGCAACCGCTCTTTTACAGGAGCGATAAATTCCGCTATATATTGGTCTCGTGACCGTTTTGTGGCGTTGAGCTTGTGCGCAATCTGTTTGTAGATCTCCCGGTTAGTATATTTTAGAGAAAGATCTTCCAATTCCCCTTTGATCTTGTAAAGTCCGAGTCGGTGGGCGAGTTGAGCATACAGACAGTTTGCTTCAAACGCCACGTTTCTTACCCATTCCTCATCGGGATGATGATTGATTGAACGCATAAGAACAAGATTCTCCACTATCATAATTATGATGACGCGGATGTCATGGGCAAGTGCAAGCATAAGCCCCCGGAAATTATCTTGATTGTGGGCGGAATTGCGGTTGCTGAATTTGGATACGTTTGATATCCCCTCCATCAGGGAGGCAATATCATCACCCCAAAGAGCGGCAATCTCCTTGATATCGAGTATGCCTTCGCTATAAAGAGGGTAGAAGAGAATGGCTATTAAGATATTGTGATCCGGATCAATCATATCGGCGAACACCGATGCTGATTTCATTGACAGAATGGCATATGAGAGTCCTTGAGGAGAATGTGGACGACGACTCTTGCGCAATCCGTCGCGAATAGTCCGGTTAAATCTGAGTAACTCATCATTGTCGAGCTGAGTATGCAGTAGGGCAGTGGTGTCTTCCAGTAATGCGGATATTTCACGCATTTCCCCAAATGTTAATCTATCCTGTTCAATCATCATTTACCATTTAATACCTGTGTTACGCATATTATATCTGCATGGTGCAAATATACGAAGAATATTCGACGAAACATAATAGCGGATGTCGGACGCAGTCCGGATCGCGGTTGCAAAGCAAATTATGTGAGTCAAATATACGAAGAATATTCGACGAAACATAATAGCGGAGGTCTGCTGAAAGCCCGTTTGCATAGGCTAAGCCAATTTTTAAATCAAAATTAAGAAAAAATATATTAAATTTACAGATTATAATCACGATATTTATCGTTTTAATGTTACTATCGTTTAAATTTGAATACTTATTTATTCGTTTATTGAATAATGGAAATTATTAAACCTGAGATTGAGGGATTGCTAATTATTCGCCCCAAGGTGTTTGAGGATGCAAGAGGATATTTTTTTGAAAGTTATAGTAAACGGGCGTTTGATGACGCTGTAGGTTATCCTGTGGAATTTGTGCAGGATAATCAGTCAAAATCCTCATATGGCGTTGTGCGCGGACTGCATTTTCAGAAACCTCCGTACACACAGGCTAAGCTTGTAAGGTGTATAAAGGGAAAAGTGCTTGATGTGGCTGTAGACATGCGCAAGGATTCTCCGACATTCGGGAAACACGTCGCTGTGGAGTTATCAGAAGAGAATAAAGTTCAATTTTTTGTACCCAAAGGGTTTGCTCATGGTTTTTCTGTTTTGAGTGATGAGGCGGTATTCCAGTATAAGTGTGATAATTATTATGCGCCTCAGGCAGACGGTGGCATTTCTATTGCCGATGAATCTCTGGGCATTGACTGGAAGGTGGCTCCCGAGGATATGATTCTGTCTGAAAAAGATCTGAAGCATCCTAAATTGGGTGAAATCAGATCTCCTTTTTGATAAACGCACTCTTATTAAAATGAAATTTAAGAATAGAATATGAAGAATATACTGATTACCGGAGGTGCCGGATTTATCGGATCTCACGTAGTACGCCTGTTTGTAAATAAATATCCGGAATACAATATTGTCAATCTTGACAAACTTACATATGCGGGAAATCTTGCAAATCTGAAAGATGTCGAGAACAAACCGAACTATAGATTTGTAAAGGCGGATATTGTTGATTTGGATGAAATGCGCAAGATTATTCGTGAAAATAAAATTACTGGAATAATTCATCTTGCTGCCGAGAGCCATGTTGACCGTTCTATTAAGGATCCGTTTACTTTTGCACGTACTAATGTAATGGGTACCTTGTCTCTCCTTCAGGCTGCTAAAGAATATTGGGAAGAATTGCCCGAGAAATATGAAGGCAAACTGTTTTATCATATATCCACTGATGAAGTGTACGGTGCTTTGGAACTAACAGATCCCCAAGGAATAGAATCTCCATTCACAACCAAAGCCTCTTCATGTCATCATCATGCCTATGGAAAGGAATTCTTTTTGGAGACAACAAAGTATAATCCGCATAGCCCGTATTCTGCGTCAAAAGCTTCCTCGGATCATTTTGTGAGAGCTTATCACGACACATACGGTATGCCTGTTGTTGTTACAAATTGTTCTAACAATTATGGCCCATATCAGTTCCCGGAAAAACTTATACCTCTTTTTATAAACAATATACGTAAGCGTAAACCTCTGCCTGTATATGGCAAAGGCGAGAATGTAAGAGACTGGCTTTATGTCGAGGACCATGCACGGGCCATTGATATGATCTTTCATAATGGTAAAGTGGCTGAAACATATAATATCGGTGGGTTCAATGAATGGAAGAACATTGACATAATAAAGGTTATCATAAAGACTGTGGATCGTATGCTTGGTAATCCTGAAGGCTACAGTGATGAACTGATAACGTATGTTACAGACAGGCTGGGTCACGATATGCGTTATGCAATTGATTCGCGTAAACTTCAGAAAGAGTTAGGTTGGGAACCGAGTCTGCAGTTTGAAGAGGGAATTGAAAAGACGGTCAGGTGGTATCTTGATAATCAGGAGTGGATGGATAATGTCACTTCCGGAGATTATCAAAAATACTATGACTCAATGTATTCCAAACGATAGGAATCTATCTGTTTGATAAAAGAATCGCCCTCAAAAGCATGAAATTGCTTTTGGGGGCGATTCTTTAAATATTAAAAGGGTGATAACCCCCACGGTCGCACCCTTTCTGTTTTTTTCAACAGGTAAAAAATCTTAAGGTAAAAAAGATTGTTTTAGGTTATTGCAAAAGTAAACAATAAAATATTTGTCGACAAATATTTTATATCAAAATGTCAAAAATATGTTGTAAAACATGTTTTTTTAAGAAACTGTTTAAATTTATTTTCGAGGAATTTTGAGAGTAATTTTTGAGATGTTTCCGCGAGTTGAGAAGGGAGAAACCTATCGGTTTTGACCGCCGAAACTTGGCGG
>CAQFOZ010000055.1 GCA_948788915.1 uncultured Muribaculaceae bacterium
AACCAACTCAAAAACAACTCTCAAAATTCCTCGAAAATAAATTTAAACAGTTTCTTAGAGAATAAATATAAATTGAGCTTCACAACAAAATAGATCCAAGAAATACGTATTAACTTTGCACTATAAATTCTACCTGAATATGGAAAAACTGGATGTTTTCGATTGCTCGAATGTATTTATAGCGAGCTACTTCACAAATGACCGTGACTGTGCCCACTGCAACCGTGAGCACACCTTAATCTATATCCATTCAGGAGAACTTGAAATCACAGAAAGGAATCGCAAGACAATCCTTCGTCCGGGAGACTGCGCTTTCATACGGCGCGACAACCATATGTGGCTGCAAAAACGTGTAGGCAAAGATAAACCGTACCGCTCCATTGTCTTGAAATTCTCACGGGAGTTCCTCCGTGAATTTTATCAGACATTGAACCGCAGGGAGATACCGACGCAAGCAAAGCGTGACAAATCCAGTCTGCACGTCTTCCCATCGAGCCGAATTGACATTCGCAGTCTATTTGAATCTTTTATTCCATATTTTGATGCAGGAATGCCCCCCTCCGACGAGATTCTAAAACTCAAGATGACCGAGGGAATATATGCCATCCTGAACACCGATGTCAACCTGTATGCCTCTCTGTTCGATTTCGTAGATCCGTGGAAGATAGACATTATGGAATTCATGGAAAAGAATTATATGAATGAGCTTTCAATGGAGGAAATGGCTTACTATACCGGGCGCAGTCTTTCCACGTTCAAACGTGATTTTCGTCAATACAGCGATCTGACACCCCAGAAATGGCTGATTCAGCGACGTCTTCAGGCTGCGCATGAACTGATACGCAAAGGCGGTAAAAAGATTTCGGAAATATGTTTCGATGTGGGATTCAAAAATCTATCCCACTTTTCCAAAGTCTATAAGGAAGCCTTTGGTGTCGCTCCAACAGGACATGAGCGTTAAACCCAACTGACCCTTTTAACAAAATTCTTTGAGCCTCACAGCAAAATCGCAGTGAGGCTCTTGATTTAATTTTGCATCAGATAATACAAACCCTAAATGATATGAAAGATATTTTTGAGAAAGACCTCAGCGGAGAGATGGTTTCGCCTGATGAACCGGGATATGAAGCACTCATCGACGATATTTTCCGCACGATGGAAACGGCACAGGAACTTTCCACCGTCAGCATACGCGACCAGAAGCGTGTGCATGAGCTTATGGGCAAGATCCTCGGCAAGACCCTACCGGAAAGCACAACACTTCTTCCTCCCCTTTATATAGACTATGGAAAGCCCGTAAACATTGGGGAGCGTTGCTTCATACAGCAGTGCTGCACATTTTTCGGGCGAGGTGGCATCAAGATAGGAAATAATGTATTCATAGGACCGAAAGTAAATCTTATCACAATCAACCACGATGTTAATCCAGACAACCGTAACGCGACATACGGACGTCGCATAGTCATAGAAGATAAGGTATGGATCGGTATCAACTCGACCATATTGCCGGGAGAGAGAATAGGCTATGGTGCCATTGTGGGCGCGGGAAGCGTGGTGACCAAAAATGTTGAACCTATGACAATAGTGGCCGGAAATCCGGCGCGTGTCATCAAAAAAATCGAACTGTAATGAAAAACAAAGGTTTCAGCCGACGTGGATTTCTAAAAACGCTCGGCCTTGCGGGAGCGGCTATGGCGATAGAGCCGACACTCAGTAAAGTACAGGCTGCTACATCTGTTATGGAAAGACGCAGAGGAGCTGCCCCAAACACATCACTCCCCCATCGTACACTTGGTACAGGCAATGCCGCCTTTGAAGTGTCGGCACTTGGTTTCGGAGTTATGGGCATGACCTACAACCGCTCGCAGCATCCCGACAAAAAAGCGTGTATCCGTCTGTTACATGAAGCCGTTGACCGAGGAGTCACGCTGTTCGACACCGCTATAATCTATGGTCCTCTGACTAATGAAAGCCTTGCAGGAGAAGCCCTTTCTGAATTCAAAGGGCAAATAAACGTGACTACCAAGTTCGGACATGAGATTATCAACGGGAAAAGCACAGGACGGCAGGACAGCAGCAGAAAAACTGTACGACAGTATTGCGAAGATTCATTGAGGCGTCTCAAACTCGATTCATTACCAATGTTCTATCAACATCGTGCCGATCCCAATACACCGCCAGAAGAAGTTGCAACCACAATAGCTGAGCTAATGAAGGAAGGCAAGGTGCAGCACTGGGGAATGTGCGAAGTCAGTGCTGATACAATACTAAAGGCACACGCTGTCTGTCCGCTGACTGCAATCCAGAGCGAGTACCACATAATGCACCGTCTGGTGGAGGGAAACGGAGTACTTGACACCTGCCGTGAGTTAGGCATCGGTTTCGTGCCTTACAGCCCGCTCAACCGTGGTTTCCTCGGAGGTTGCATAAACGAATATACGGTATTCGACCGCAACAATGACAACCGCCACACGCTGCCACGTTTCCAGCCCGACACTATGCGTGCCAATATGCGCATCGTCAACATATTGCAGGACTTCGGACGCACAAGAGGCATGACCTCCGCACAGGTTGCCCTCGGCTGGCTCCTTCAGAAAGCGCCGTGGATCGTACCTATTCCCGGCACAACAAAGCTTTCGCATCTGGAGGAAAACCTCCGCACATTCGATTTTGAGGTGTCGCCTGAAGAGTGGCGTGAACTTGAAACAACCGTTGCTGCAATTCCTGTAATGGGCGACCGCTACAACGCCGAGCAACAGAGACAAGTCGGTCATTAACTTAGAAACCGTTTTATGAAAAAGTTGATTTTCACACTTATGGCCGTGTTCTCGGTTATCGCGGTCAATGCAAAAACTCTCATAGTCTATTACAGCTACACCAACAACGTGGAGCATATAGTTACGGAACTACGCAATCAGATCAAGGCTGATGTCGTAGAGATTGAGCCGGCTGAAAAAGGTCTCGACTATGCCGCCAACAACTATGCTATCGGCAGCGCACTGATTTCGGCAATACGCAACAATCCGGAAGAGGCCTCGTCATATCCGGCAATAGACCCGGTAAGTGTCAATCTTGCGGAATATGACTGTATAATCATCGGCGCACCGCTGTGGTGGAGCAATATGGCGGCTCCTTTACAGACCTGGCTCTTCAACAATGGCAGTCAGATGGCGGGAAAGAAAACCGGGCTCATCGTTTCAAGCGCAAGCAGCGGAATCAGCGGTGTAGAATCGGATGCACGCCGTCTTGTACCTGACGGGGATTTCCTTTCCCAAAGTCTGTGGATACGTTCCTCGCAGACATCGAGTTGCCGCTCCATGATTTCCAGCTGGCTTGAACAGATAAACTACAACGGAATCAGCAGCGGAATCGGATCCTTTGCCTCAGACAATACCGTGAACATCAATATAACACCAGGTGCAATCCGTGTTGATGGTGATTTTCAATCGCTGGAACTTTACAACATGTCCGGCAATAAGGTACTGGAATCAGCAGAAAACTGTATCAGCACTTCATCGCTTACACCACGGCATGTACGTCGCAAGGCTTGACACCAAAGCCCAGTCTGTTTCAAAAAAAATAGTTATCTATAAATAATACTCCTTAAGTAAGTGATTTGTGTTTTCTGAACCTTGTTACCTATGAATTTTTGGTTTATATTTGTATACTACATATTTTTGAAAAAGAGAATCTAACAATCGTTACAGATGTCATTGCATATGCGGGGCAATGAAAAAAGAGCCGGAAATACTGCATGATACATCCGAATCATGAACTTAATAAAAATTAAATCTCTGCTGTCGCGAAAAATCGATATGCACGAAATCAGAAAAACGGTTTTGTGGACAGTTGAATCAGCTGCAAACCGGGCTTCTGTTTGGGCATTTGCGCGTAGTACAGACAGGCGTACAAGCGCAAACGCATTGTGGATAATGACACATTTGCCGGCATCAGAGAAAGATTGGCTTTCTTCATTACAAAACGAACTTATTGATGCGTTACTGACAGAAACTGATACCGGAAAGAAGCGCATGCTACTCCAATTGCTGAAAGTACAGGAATATGATCCGAATAGCATCCGAACTGATTTTCTTGATTACTGTTTATCGAAAATCAACTCCGAAAGCGAGACCTATGCAGTAAGATGCTTCTGCATCTATTCTGCATTCCGCATGTGTCGCCATTTTCCAGAGCTCATTACAGAGCTGGAACACCATCTTGAAATGATGTCATCACAATCGCTATCTCCCGGACTGAGAAGTGCATTGCGACAAACCAATATAAAAATCTCGAAATTAAGAAGGGCCGATCAGATTGCTACAAAGAATGATTGTATAACTTTTACGCAATAAATTTAAATAGTTTCTTCAAGGGAAAACGACCTTCCCTAAACCCATACCCTACTGTTTTTTAAGAAACTGGTAATAAATGGCGAGAAATCGGTATGGATTAGCAGGATGTAGCCACTAACTTTGCAGTCTGTAAAATAGTTATATTCTACGGAATCAAAAAACAATCATAGCAATGAAGAAAATACTTTTATTATTGGCAATTACGGCTATAGCTTTTGTCGCCTGCGCTTCTAAAGAGAAAAAAGAAGCTGAAACCGTCGAAGTTGCGACTCCGGTTCTGGTTGCCGTTTTCTCCGCACAGGGACATACTAAGTCTGTCGCTGAAAAAATCGCCAAAGCAACCGGCGGTAACTTATTTCAGATAGAGCCGGAGGTGCCTTATACGGAAGAAGACCTTGACGGCTGGAACAACAGCGCACGCGGCACGCTTGAGGCCCGTAACCGCGACACACGCCCCGGAATTGCCAATAAAGTCAAGAATTTCGAGCAATATGACACCATATATCTGGGTTTCCCGATATGGTGGTTCACAGCTCCTACTATTGTCAACACTTTCCTTGAAAGTTATAATACTGACGGTAAAGTCATAATTCCTTTCGCCACCTCAGGAGGCAGTGATTATGGTGAGGCGACAAAAGATCTGAAAATATCCGCACCCAATGCTGTGTTCAAACCGGGCAGCGTACTTAATGACTATACACAACAGGATGTTGACAGTTGGGTAAAATCAATCAAATAAGCAAGATTATGAATGACTTGAACAAGTATAAGTCACTTGCTCCGATTGAGCAATTGACTCTGACAGAAGAATGGGATAAGACTTTCCCGAAAAGCGATAAGGTTGACCATAAAAAAGTCGAGTTTGTGAATCGATACGGTGTCACGCTTGTTGCGGATATGTACACTCCTAAAGGTACACCCTGCAAACTGGCAGCAATAGCCATCAGCGGACCTTTCGGAGCCGTAAAGGAACAGGCAAGCGGTCTTTATGCACAGCAGCTTGCCGAGAAAGGCTTTCTTACGATTGCTTTCGATCCGTCGTTTACAGGCGAAAGCGGTGGTATGCCACGTCGTGTAGCATCGCCCGACATAAACACGGAGGATTTCTGTGCGGCTGTCGATTTCCTGATCACGCAACCTAATGTAGACTCTGCTAAAGTAGGGATACTAGGTATCTGCGGATTCGGTGGATTCGCACTGAGCGCAGCCGCCAATGACACACGCATCAAGGCAACAGTCGCATCCACCATGTACGATATGTGCCGTGTAACAGCCAACGGCTATTTCGACCAGGATGACAACGCTGATGCCCGCTATGCCTATAAAGAAAAGATGTGTGCGCAGCGTACCGAAGACTACGTATCAGGTAGCTATAAGCGTGATGGCGGCGTTGTTGACCCCATACCTGCCGATGCCCCGGAATTTGTCAAGCGTTACTTCGACTACTATAAGACATCGAGAGGTTTCCATCCGCGTTCAGGCAATTCAACAGATGGCTGGAACATCACATCATTCCTTCCGTTCATCAATTTCACGCTACTTGACCGAATCGGTGAAATCCGCAATGCCGTGATGATAGTACACGGTGAAAAAGCCCATTCGCTTTATTTCGGAGAAGATGCTTTCAAGCAGCTTCAGGGAGAAAACAAAGAACTGTTAATAGTGGCTGACGCTGACCATACCGACCTGTACGATAATCTTGAAAAGATACCTTTCGACCAGATTGCAACATTCTTCAACAACAGGATGAAATGACGACAGCCTAATTTTTTGAACTAATAGACTCCGGGACTACTATTGTCGCAGGGTCTTCAGCCCATGAAATGATGCACAGACTGGGACAGGATGCCATAGGATTGTGCATACTGCTAAATAACACATATCATACAGAAGCTGAGATAACGGCTCTGCTGTCTGAACCGAAAATGTCGCTGCCCTCACTATTGTAGGCGGAGTTCCGGCAAAACTGATTAAATAGATATAAAAGACAAACATATGTTAGAAAATTTCATTTATTCAAATCCGACAAAGCTCTATTTCGGAGACGAGGTCAAGAAAAACCTTGTGGCCGCTTTGAGCCTATTCGGTAAAAAGTCCTTCTAACATACGGAGGAGGCACCATAAAACGCAACGGAATATACGACGATGTGATTGCCGCTCTTAACAAGACCGGAAAGGAAGTCGTGGAACTTCCCGGAGTAATGCCCAATCCCACACTCGCCAAAATAGAAGAGGGCACACCCTTGACTGCCTTAATATCAAGTTTCTGATCATCTAACCAGACGTTTCCCCCCGACTTTCTTCAGGTTCGGCCTCGCGACCCGCACCTTGTCTTTGGCTACGCACTTCCCGCTATCGGACGTGCCAAGAACTTCCACCTGTTACACTAATACATACAAGGCAAACAAAATAAGTCATGAATGCTTGAATTCCACATTCATGACTTACCATACAAAGTTATTCGCCTTAGGCAAGGCTACTTATTGATTACAGAGCAACCTTCATGCCATTAAGAATATATAATCCTGTGTCAATTCCGTCAACAGTGTTGTCGCCAGCCTTTAAGTGAAGAACTCTTACAAGAATTCCATCAACATTGAATACTTTGACTTCACATGCCGAATCAGAATGGATATTGATAATTCCGCCGTTTCGTGTGATTCTTAAACCAGTCTTTTCAGAAACTATATCCTCAATTTCGGAAGAATCGTCAACAACAGGTATGTTGATTTCAACAGAAGCGGAATTCTCTGGAGCATCGACATAAACGGAGAAAGGAACCATGGAAACCACAGTTTCGGCATTGCCGGATACATCTTCATTGACGGCAAATGCGGAACCGCTGTCGTTGAGACGGTATGTGGTGGCAACAGAAAGGAGACGGTTGTTGTAGGTTCCCACAAGGTCGTAATTCTCGCCTTTGACACGGATATCTTCCTGGGTCTGGTTTACTGTCGTATTCTCTCCAATAAATGTTGTTACTCCACTTGAAGTATTCATATGACGTCCAGCCACATATGGAGTGTTGGCTTTAATTCCACCTACAAGTTCCAGATAAGATCCAGTAGAGTTCAGAGTAGCGGCCATGTAATTACATCCAGGAGTAGGAGTTGCGCCTGAATGATCATAAATAACCATTTCTTTGCCATCGGCATCTACGACTTTCGAAGGCGCAAAGGGAAGTACCATCGGGCGCCATGATGATTTTCCATCCGAAGAAAGAAGATCCAGATCAATGCTTATTCTATTGCCTTCAGGAATAGAAAAAGTATTCAATGCGTTGAATGAATATGCCGCATCGAGCGATATATTCCCTACGGCATGGTACACACGCTTCATATCATCACCGCTTCCTGTTGTCGAAACCTTGATATAATTTGCCGGAATACCTTCAGGAATTATTTCGTTTTCATCGAGATATATCAGGCAGTTCGGATTGAGTCCTTTGAAAGCATCGGCAGAAAAACCAGCAATAGCCCTTGATTTCTTGCGTACAGTGGCAGGCGAATCATTTCTTTGAGTATTGAATAAGATGGAGGTAAGGTTGTCGCATCCTGCAAAAGCGTTCGCACCGATTCCTTCGATTCCTGAGAAACTTATGTTTACAAGAGACGAGCACCCGTCGAATGCATTGCTTCCGATATAATTCACGCAATCAGGAACCGAAACGTTCATAAGGTTGAGACAGCCTTTGAAAGTTCCGTCTTCAATATTGGTAGAGCGTGGCAATGTAACGGTTTTCAAAGATTTTTTACCCGACATGGCTTCTGCTGGAAGAGTAACGGTAAGTTTCGACAGATCCAGTTCCTCGAGTGAGGGTAAATCCGAGATGACCTGTTTCAGCTTTTCAGGATCAATATCACCCGCGAATCCTATTGAAGTAACATCAACCGCTTCCGATGCGTTGATAGACATAATATCGTCCGCACTCAATGTAGTGCCATTGCGGGGGACTGTGTAGACATTAACACAGACATTCTCTTCAGTAACATTAACAGTATAGTAACCAGATTCATCTGGGGTAAGTACTATTTCTCCTACTTTTACCATCGCTGCGAGTTTCTGCGAATCAATGTTCTTAATATTGACTTTGAAGCGAACCGACGATTCTTCTTTGACGTTTTCAAGTACCGGGGCTACAGCATTATAGTAGTTGAATAATTCAAATGCAGTAGCGGTATCACCTATCTCCTCGTCATTGTGAATTTCGGGAACAATAACGAGATCTTTCGAAGCGCAGTTGAAAGTCACATCATAGAGATATACAACTTTGAGTGTATGATTACCTGAAAGATTGACATTTTTAATGTTGTTCGGATTATAGTAAGTGATTGACAGTGATCCATCGGAAGAGATTTTATCATTGGGAATCAGTTTTCCATTGTCATATACTTTAACTTTTTGGCCAGCTTTATACTCGTCGGCATTTTCCGGACGACCATCAAAGTCGGTTTTAGCAGCAATAAATACTTCTCCGCTGAAATCAAGGGTATTGTTGTGGGCATTGCTTCCAAAGAAAGATACAACTTCTTTGAGATTTGACTTCTGATTTTTTGTGAAGCAACGGGTTACATCATAGTTTATGCCATAGACAGGGTATTCGTAAGTAATATTGAAGTTATTGTATACCCAACCGTTATACCAGCCGTCGTAAGTAAGATCTTCGGCATCTCCATAAGGTGTTTTATATGTGGTAAAATGCTCGGGGTTTACGACAACCGTTACAGTCGAAGGGTCCGAGAGGCCCAGATTATTGGAATAATACTTGGGATTGTTGCCCAAACCTGATGAAGAGTTGAAGTCAATGAGATGAACCTTGTTGCCCTCTGCCGGTGTACAATAACAGTAGATAGTTTTAAGACTCGTACAGCCTTTGAAACAGTCTCGTTTCAGACCTCCCTGGTGCCGCCTGTTTTTGCCGTTCATGTTCACCGTCTCATCGTTGTAAAGATTCAGCGGAAGAGATAATTCCGTTATGGCAGAACAGTTTGCCAGAGCGCTTGCTCCTATGCATCTTACTGATTCCGGGAATTTCAGGTCTTTGAGTTTGATTACAGGAGTACCGACATATGTCGACGGGCAAAATGCATTCGGCGGAAATTCATTCGCTGGATAAATGTTAGGAGACGTACGGTCGGCAACAATATTTGCCTGGGATAAGTCAAGCGAAATAACCGTTTTCCAGGCGGATTGCTGTCTGAATAGCTCGATATCGGTATAATCGATGTCACCTTTTACCACAACCTTAGGTTTTAGAGCGTTTAATCTGGCACTCTGCAGTTCTTTGTCCTGTTTATCCCAGAGATGTTCACCGGATTTAAGGTCAAAGACTACGCCTTCCGTCTGATCGGGAGAAACGACTCTTACATCAAAATCCAGATCCTCGCTCGCAATGAAAGAATAATTGACAGACTTGGTTTCTTTGGAATAGGGAACTCCATTAACCAGCATAGTGATTACATCGGAAGCCGATTTCGGAGTGATTTTAAATGTAAGGTCGCGGCCACGCACAGCACTTGTAACAATGCCGGAGAGATTTGCTTTTTCCGAAAGGTTCTCTGGGAAAGTGAAATTGTAGACCGGAGTCTGATTGTTGAGTGCGGGCAGACGGTCAACAACATTTTCATTGCTACCATTGACAAGAGCCCATGTTTTGCTGTTGTAGGAAGTTGCAAGGCGAATGTAGTTACCTTCGCGGACACTCGCCTCATTGACACAACAGTTTATGGTCATTCTCTGTCCTGTTGCGGCACCTCTGTTCCACGTGCTTACCGGAGATATAAACTCTTTGATTCTACCATCGGCAGCAGTGAGTACAGCCGCCCAGAAAACTGCATTTTCTGAAGTCGCGAAAGAATTTGCACGGATAGAGAATTTGACACCCGGAATCACATTTACAACATCTGTTAGCAGACCTATGGTACCGCCTGCATCGGTGAGTTTCCAGGGTGACTCGTATGCGGCTAGTTCAAGCGGCGGGGTCAAAGTGAAATGAATTATTGTGTTGCTGTTAACCGACATAGTATATTCACCCTGAGCATTCGGTTTTAGTAAAGTCGAATTGGCGTACACATCCATTCGGTTGTCGTTGTCCGCAATATGCTCAGCCGTGAAAGTGACTGTTTTTTCTGAATCGTAACGTCCGGGATCGGTATCGCAAATAAATTTCACTTCGTCATTCTCCATGACAGCAAAAGCATAATCGGAAGCTACAGGGAACGGACTTCCATCAGAATCAGGACATGTAAAAGTCACGCCGGCATCAATATCCGGTTGGTTCCAATATTTGTTATTTTTATAAGTATTGGCAGAACTGGAATTAGGGCAGTGAACAGTTCTGTTTTTCGGTGTGCCATAGAAAACGCACCAGTTGACAAATGCAGGATTCGGATTCTGCACCCATATGTCGCGAAGAGCAGAGGAACCGTTGAAGACATTGTATTCATATGTCGAAACGGCAGCGGGTATTACAATGCTTGTAATGCCACAGGAACGGAAAGCGCCGTTGTTCAGGCGGTTGATGCTGCGCGGAAGAATTACTTCTTTCAGTTCCCACAGATTGCGGAAAGCCTCGCGCGGAATAGCGTTTGCCTGATTTGCACCATTGGCAGCAACACGGACAGACGAAAGATCGAGACGGCGCAGCTTCATGCTTGAGCGCATGAATGTGAAGTCGCGGGCATCAATGGTACCAAACAGAGTAAGATCTTTTATAGTGCCTGCATCGGCAGAAGATATTATATTTTCGAGAGTCCCCGGTTCACCAACCCACAAGCTGCGCTTTTCTTTCACGTCGGCCGCATTCTGAACATATATGTCAATTTGCTGCTCATCAAGGACGTTTCTAATAGTATAGTTGTTGTTTGCATCGGGAGAAAGCAGATAACCATTACTTTTCACAGTAACCACGTCCCGTTCGGGATGAGAGGGAACGACTTTGAAATTATAATTCCATCCACATATAACTTTGTCTTCACCGATGAATGAGGCATCTGTCAGCAATTTCGGATAGTTGATGTAGAAATACTTTGGGGTTGCCTTCTTTGCGGGAATCTCGTTATTTGTTATGAGCTCTCCCGCCACGGGCAGCCAGGTAGTGCCACCATCGGTACTTGTTGCCATACGTATCACATCTCCCTCTGCAACAACAATACCGGCAGGGAGATTACAAGAGAAATCGGCATATGTGCTGCTGAAAATCTCCATGCCTGCGAGAGTGAAGCCATCTATTTTGCTTAATGAAGACTTGAAGCTGCCGTCGGCTCCAAAAAGAGCAACAGTGATTTTTCCACTGAATTTCTCATAACTTACGTTTTTCAAATTTCCGACTCTTACAGTAAAATTCCGATCGGAGGTTAAATCTCCGTCAAGATTGGAACTCATACCTATCTGACGTCCGTCGGCAGTAATATGGATAGGCGACCACGCGGAGTTCCTTCCTTTGCCTGGTTTAATATTATAGATTATAGTTGTGAGATTGTTGAAACTGTGTGATTGGCTCACCGTAGGGTTCAGAGCAGTGCTTGCATACCATCCGCCATTGTTATTGCCATCTGCTCCACCCCAGCCCCAGTTTACATGAATCATGCCGTTAGACGGATCTATGCCATCGACAACGAATGCATGACCGGCAGTAACGTCCTGTCCGCAATAAAGGACCGGACGGCCGGCCTTGATTTCATTTTCAACAATGAGATCAAATTCAGCTTGAGTTGATGTTTCGGAACGCTTCTTGAACGATACACCGGGATCATAGCTGAAGTAATTGATTAGAGCTGCAGGAACTTTCACCTCGTACGCACTCGAGCCTGAGTAGCCGAACTGAGTACCTATACTTGCGCCGGTATGATATATCAGAGTCGCTACCGCATCTGCTTCGGTCTGGGAATAGCCATTGCGGTAATTGTCCATGCGCATGTTGTCCCAGTCATACGTAACATCGAAACTTACTCCGTTATAACTTCCTGTGCCATGCTGCGGGAAATTATGGTATTTCATGATCATCGCCATGGCAGTACCGACACAACCGGCAAGAGCCTTCCCCGGAATCAAATTGTTGAATGGAGCCTCCTGTCGCCATTGTGGCGTTATAAGTTCGATTTTTTCAGAATTACTCTGATTGTTCCGGCGTATTATCATCCGTCGGGAGGCAACAGTCATCGGTTTTTGAAGTTCGGGAGCTTTTTTTATTTCGCTTTCCAAACCATTCATCATCCATTTCATTGCCGGAGGTACAGAAGCCACATTATATATGTTTTCTTTGGAATATCCAAGAACAGGAGAAGTGCAGTCTTCTGCAGACATGATAATGAATCCCTTGCCGTCTCGTGCGTTGAAGACGTAATAAAGAGGTCGTTCACCACTCCGGCATGTATGAACCAGTTCAAGCGCGTCTACGGATGATAATCTTTCTAATGAATTTGCCTGAAAAAAAACAGCAGCCAATTGTCGGGCGTCTTCTACCGGGATGACATTGGCCTGTGACATAACAGCAACGCATACCAGTATAGAGAAAATCAGCCCCTTTGAGTAATGTCTAAACATAACTGTCAAGTCAATCTTCTTTTATTGTTATTTAATTTATAAAAAAACTTTTGTTAAACGTTTGCAGCTATCATACCGCTTGCAATCGATATGATAAACATAATTGTTTGATATTAGCTGGCTATTCATTATGTACAAATGCACCAATACTAATTCCGGGGTGCAAAATTATACAAAAAAAACAATATTGCCATGATATTAAAAAAGCATTTAAAATTTTCATGATTCATTATGTCCTGAAAAATCAGAGCCACATAATCAAGTATGTAACAAACACTATATAGTTATCAGATTTTGCTTCTTTTTGCAACCAAACCCACTTTGGACTGCATTGATATCAAGTTGCTGTGCATTCGACCATACGTTTGACACTAACTTCCTTCAAATTCGGTCTCGGGGCCGGCACCCTTGTCTTTGGCTACACACTTCACACTATCGGACGAGCCAAGAACTTTCCCCTGTTAGACTGAATACATGTTAGGCGAACAAACAAAAAACGGATCTGCCAATACTGACAGGTCCGCTTATCTTTGACGGAGCGAGTTGAGATATTGTTTCGGTGACATTCCTGTATGTGTCTTAAACATCCGCGTCAGATGCTGTGGATATTCAAAACCGAGTTCATATGCCACCTCTGCAATAGTCCGGTCCGACGCAATAAGACTTTTGGCTCTCTGAATAACATGGTCGCGTATATAATGACTTGCTTTCTCTCCTGTCAGACGTTTTATAACATCACTGAAATAATTGGGTGACATACACAAAGCTTCTGCACAAACCTGTACAGATGGTAAGCCGTCTTTCAGCTGTCGTTTTTCAGAATACCAATTGTGCAGAAAATTCTGAAACTTAACCAGTAAATCATTGTATTCCATCTTTCGTGTCAGAAACTGTCGGTTATAAAATCTTTCACTATACATCATCAGCAAGTTCAAATAGCCTACAAGAATGTAGTCTTGCTCTTTGTCATGCGGATTATTTAATTCATGCTGTATCTGGCGAAGAATAGACTCCATTATTTCATA
>CAQFOZ010000056.1 GCA_948788915.1 uncultured Muribaculaceae bacterium
CAGGCTGTGTTCACAAGAGATGCATTACTGAAGCAATTAAACTACCGTCCGGAACCAGTTGAGCCGGTAGCTGCGCCGAAGCCATCTGTAACGGATGCGGCTGTGACATCTGCCTCAAAACAGACAACAGACGCGGACAGCAAAATCAATTCAAATACCGCTAAACCAGAGGCATGATGTTGATTGTCTGGTGTGTTTAGTCTGGTCTTATTAAGAAAATAAAACAACAATATAAATGGATTCAGTAGCAAATATTATTTTGTATTTCGTGGTAGCTATTGCCGTGACAGTGTTTTCGGTGATGGCTGTTACGTCTCGCAGGATTCTCAGAGCTGCAACATATCTGCTTTTTGTGCTGATTAGCACGGCTGTGATTTATTTTCAGCTGGGTTATCAGTTTCTCGGGGCTGTTCAGATTGCGGTTTATGCAGGAGGCATTATGGTGCTTTTTGTGTTTTCGATTATCCTGACGCGTAAGCCGGGCGAAAAGGAATCTTTCCTTGATTCTCATCGACGTGCCATTGGTATATCGGTGTCGATAGCAGGATGTATACTGTTATTGTTAGCTCTGTTTACTATGCCTTTATTAAACGGTGTTTCTTTGACGGATGCTCTCGCGGCCGGAAATCAGATTACAATGAAAGAAATCGGAACGGCGATGGTGGGATCAGATAGGTTCCAGTATCTGTTGCCGTTTGAGGCTATCAGTGTGTTGTTACTTGCATGTATAATTGGAGGCGTTGTCGTTGCCCGTAAAAGATAATCATTATGGATTTAAGCATTTTATGGTATCTTGTGCCGAGCGTGATAATGTTTGCCGCCGGTGTTTACGGATTTGTTACCCGTAAAAACATGATTGCATTGCTGATCTCGCTTGAATTGATGTTGAATTCTGCAGATCTTAATTTTGTCGTTTTCAACCGCTATCTTTTCCCCGGATCTATGGAAGGTATGTTCTTTACTCTTTTTGCTATAGCCATAGCAGCCGCGGAGACCGCGATTGCAATCGCAATCATAATTAATATCTATCGTGCTGTTCAAAGCACTGATATAAATGTTGTTGATAAAATGAAATACTAAGATATGGGCATTACACTTCCAGTTTTGATCTTGGCATTGCCGTTTGCGATGTTCCTTATCTTAGGAATCGGCGGCGTGAAAATGCCCCGTAAACTTGCGGGAATATTGGGCATTTGTGCCAACGGTGCTCTGTTAGCGATAAGCTATATTGTTGCACTAACATATTTCTTTAGCGGAGAAACCGCTTATATTATTGATGGTGTGCGTCAACAGTTACAACTTTTTGATGTAACCTGGATGGCTTTCACAGATAGGCTTGTAGTAAATATTGGGTTCCTGCTTGATCCTATAAGCGCGATGATGCTTATTGTTATAACCACAATCTCGTTTATGGTGCATCTTTATAGCTGGGGATACATGGAACATGAGCCGGGATTCCAGCGTTATTACGCGTTCCTTTCTTTATTTACATTCTCCATGCTTGGTCTGGTGGTTGCTACCAATATCTTCCAGATGTACATATTCTGGGAGCTTGTAGGTGTGTCTTCGTACCTGTTGATAGGTTTCTTCTATAAACTCCCTTCTGCAGTATCCGCATCCAAAAAGGCATTTATAGTAACCCGATTTGCAGATCTGTTTATGCTTATAGGTATACTGGTTCTTTCATACTATGTGGCCGAAACACCGGCAGACGGACCGCTGGGCGGGGCTTCTGCTTTTAATTTTATAATGCTGAACAATAATTCTGTAAATGTGCTTGAATCAACATTGTGTGGCACATTTATGGGCGGATCAATACTCAGTTGGGCTATGGTCTTCATTTTTGTCGGAGGTATGGGTAAATCGGCGATGCTGCCGCTTCATATCTGGCTTCCGGATGCAATGGAGGGCCCGACTCCTGTATCTGCATTGATTCATGCTGCCACAATGGTTGTGGCTGGTGTATATCTTGTCGCACGTTTCTTCCCTCTGTATCTAATTGCGGAAGGCTCGTTGTTGTTTATAACAGTGGTTGGAGCGATAACGGCTTTCTATGCGGCTGTCGTGGCTTGTTGTCAGATAGATATAAAAAGGATTCTTGCTTTCTCCACTATCTCTCAGATAGCGTTTATGATGGTTTCTTTGGGTGTGACCCGACCTGAACTTCATGAGGGTATGGGTTATATGGCATCTATGTTCCACCTTTTTACTCACGCGATGTTCAAGGCGTTGCTGTTCCTTGGAGCGGGTGCTCTGATTCATGCTGTGCATTCCAATAACTACACGGCAATGGGAGGAATGAGAAAGTACATGCCTATTACTCACTGGACATTCCTCATTGGCTGTCTCGCAATTGCGGGTATTCCTCCGTTCTCCGGATTCTTTTCTAAGGATGAGATGTTGACGGCCATGTATGCCAACAGCCCGCTTTGGGGAGCTTGGATGACAATGGTAGCCGCTCTGACTGCTTTTTATATGTTCAGAATGTACTTCCTTGTGTTCTGGTGGGAGGAGAATCCTCATTATAAAGAACACACCCCGCATGATGCTCCCTGGCAGATGTCAATTCCATTGATTTTCCTCGCTGCGGTAAGCTGTCTTGCCGGATTCTTGCCGTTCGGTGAATTTGTAACTTGGAACCGGGAGCCATATCATATCCATCTCGACATGAGTGTGGCAATTCCATCGATATGTGTGGCAGTTGTTGCTATCGCGTTTGCAGCGTGGCTGTATGCGCGGAAGAATGATAAACCGGCAAAGATGAAAGCTGCAATGCCGGCATTATGGGAAGCCGCTCATAGACGATTCTATTGGGATGAAATATATATGTTTATAACCCATAAAATTATCTTTAACGGAGTTTGTCGTGGCATAGCATGGTTTGACAGACATGTTATTGACGGAACAATGGATGGCCTTGCTGCTGTCACACAATATACCTCTGCAAAAATCAAGGGCTTACAGAGTGGTAATGTGCAGGCTTACGTTCTGTGGTACTTTATAGGTGCTGTCATATTGGCCGCCATCACTTGGATATGTTTATTATAATTAACTTCATATAGCTTTGCAAAAGAAATAATCATGTTTGGAAATATCTTAATTTGGTTTGTGATTGTCCCCGTGCTTATGATAGCAGGGTTGGCATGTTGCGGCAACAGCAATATGAAGGCAATCCGTACAGTAATGGTGGCAGGATCCACCGCCCTTCTCGGCATGGCCGTTTGGCTGGTATGTGAGTTCCTTTCTCTAAGGGCCGCAGGTGATACCTCAGAAATGCTTTTTACAGGTAGCTGGCTTTGGTATGCTCCACTAAATATTCATCTTGCCGTGGGTGTTGATGGCATATCTGTATTGATGTTACTCCTTTCTGCAATCATTGTTTTTGCCGGAACGTTTGCGTCATGGAAAATTGATCCACTGCCAATGAACTTCTTTTTATGGTTCTGCCTACTTTCAACGGGTGTGTTCGGCTTCTTTATCTCTATAGACATGTTTACAATGTTCATGTTTTATGAGGTGGCTCTTATCCCGATGTATCTTTTGATCGGAGTCTGGGGTACTGGACGCAAGGAATATTCTGCAATGAAATTGACACTCATGCTAATGGGTGGATCTGCATTCCTTATGCTTGGTTTGCTTGGTATATTCTGGCACAGCGCACCGACTTTGGATCAGTGCACGTGGAATATTCTTGAGATTTCACACAATGCCGCGATTGATCCAAGTTGGCAGAGACTTCTTTTCTGCTTTACTTTTGTCGGCTTTGGTGTTTTGGGTGCCATGTTCCCGTTCCATACTTGGAGTCCTGATGGTCATGCTTGTGCTCCGACTGCAGTGTCTATGCTTCATGCCGGAGTCCTTATGAAACTTGGTGGTTATGGATGTTTTAGAATTGCAATTTTCTTGTGTCCCCAGGGAGCACAGGAGCTTGCATGGATTTTTATTATTCTTACAGGTATAAGTGTGGTATACGGCGCTTTCTCCGCTTGTGTGCAGACCGACCTCAAATATATCAATGCATATTCATCGGTTTCACATTGCGGCATGGTTCTCTTTGCGATACTGATGCTTAATACTACCGCGATGACGGGTGGTATTCTCCAGATGTTGTCGCATGGTCTTATGACAGCATTGTTCTTTGCATTGATCGGTATGATTTATGGAAGAACTCATACCAGAGATATACGGCAGATGGGCGGATTAATGAAAATAATGCCATATCTTGGAGTGTGCTACATGATAGCAGGTTTTGCTTCTTTGGGACTCCCCGGTATGTCGGGTTTTGTTGCAGAGATGACAATTTTCTTTGGTGCATTCGAGAACGCTGATATGTTCCACAGGGTGTTTGTAATAGCTGCTACCTGTTCTATTGTAATAACAGCGGTATACATTTTGCGTGTTGTAGGTAAACTTGTGTTAGGCCCTGTTCAGGATGAACACCATCTTTCGTTGACTGATGCAAGTTGGTGGGAGCGTCTGTCAACTGTGACTCTGATTGCATGTCTTGCAGGCATTGGCTTCTTCCCGAACTGGATAAATGAGGCGATACGTACAAGTTTTGAACCGATAATTAATGCGCTTCAGAACGCTATTTAATGAATTAATCAAAAAGAATAACAACAATAACAATGGATTATTCTCAATTTGGGGCAATGTTGCCCGAACTGATTATACTGGGTGTTTTTCTGCTGGTCTTTTTATTTGACACTTTCAGCGGAGAAGGCCCAAAGAAGTTGCTTACTCCATTTACAACCGTTTTATTTGGATTGGCAACAGTAGCGATTTGGTTGATGCCGTCAAGCAGTGAATCTATATTTGGAGGAATGTATGTGAACGACACTGCATGTCAGGCAATGAAAGCGATTCTCAATATCGGTGTGTTTATTGTCTTCCTGCAATCTGCAAAATGGGTAGAGAGTGACGAGGTGGCAATTAGGAAAGGTGAGTTTTATGAATTGATTCTGGTTACTCTGTTTGGCATGTATCTTATGATATCGGCAAGACATTTCCTTTTGTTTATCATAGGACTCGAATCGGCTTCACTTCCCCTTGCTGCACTTGTGGCATTCAATAAAAAACATTATGAAAGTCACGAGGCTGCCGCCAAATATATTCTTACGGCAGTATTCTCTTCTGCAATATTGATGATGGGATTGTCTTTCGTTTATGCATTCTCCGGAGGATCTCTTTATTTCAATGACATCTGTAACAATATTGTGTCCGGTGAGGGTTCAGGGCTACTTATCGTAGCTTTGGCATTTGTTCTTGCTGGAATTGGATTCAAACTGTCATTGGTGCCTTTCCATCTCTGGACAGCGGATGTGTATCAAGGAGCTCCTACTGCAGTGACAAGTTATTTGTCTGTCATATCAAAGGGAGCAGCGGCCTTTGCTTTCTTTGTGATTTTTGTACAGGCATTCGGGACCATGTTCAGCGATGTTTGGGAATGGATGATGTACGCGGTGATTATCGTGACAATTACAGTTGGTAACTTGTTTGCTATACGTCAGCGCAACATGAAACGCTTCATGGCGTTTTCTTCGATTTCTCAGGCCGGATATATTATGCTTGGTGTTATGGCAGGAGGTATCGGTCTCGCTTCAATGATGTATTACATATTTGTTTATATCGTCAGCAACCTGGGTGCGTTTGCGGTTATTTCAAGCATAGAAAACAATTCAGGTAAACTTTCAATGGATGATTATACCGGTTTGCATAAAACAAATCCCTGGTTGTCATTTGCAATGACTCTGGCAATGTTCTCATTGGCTGGTATACCTCCGTTTGCCGGATTCTTCAGTAAGATTCTAATCTTTACTGCAGTTACAAGCACCGGCTCAACGGCTTTATATATGCTTGTGCTTGTTGCATTGATCAACACTATAATTTCTTTGTACTATTACCTGCTTGTAGTGAAGGCTATTTGGATTTCCCCAGGAGACGCTTTAGTCTCAAAATTCAAATCAGCATTTAGCGAGAGACTGGCATTATGGTTATGCGTTGCAGGAATTGTATTGTTCGGTGTTGTTCCGTTCATATATGAATATTGTGTAAAAGCAGTAATTGGTTAATGCCCTGACAGATTAATTGATAATATTATACATCAATAATAATATTAAAGAGTCGCATTGAACAGCAATGCGACTCTTTTTGTTCCCCTAATGAATGTAACAGTCGGGTTCTTATATAAGTTCAATAATAAAAAGTGCAAAAACATATTGTAAAACATATTTTTTTAATTGGATTTAAGAATGTTTAAATATAATTTTGTAGGAAACGAGTCAGAAATAATATACAATCTGATATTCAATATTAATATAAAAAATTATTTTAACCCGAAATAAAATTATTATCATGAGTTATTTAAAGTTCGATAAGAACCTTATGATCAATCTGGAGCAAAGCCTTCCAAAGGAAATGCTGCGCACCAATAAGTCGGGGGCATATCATTGTACAACAGTAGTTGGGTGCAACACAAGAAAGCAACATGGCTTACTTGTAATACCTATTCCTGAGATGGATGATAAGGCGCATGTTCTGTTGTCATCGTTGGACGAGACCGTGATTCAGCACGGAGCTGAGTTCAATCTCGGATTGCATCAGTATGGCGACAATGTGTTCAGCCCCAATGGCCATAAGTATATAAGAGAATTCAATTGTGAGAGTGTTCCTGTAATGACTTTCCGGGTTGGAGGAGTTGTGATGACAAAGGAAAAAGTGTTCATCTCTCATGAGAACAGAATACTTATCAAATATACGCTTAAAGAAGCGCACAGCTCAACTACACTGCGCTTCCGCCCATTTCTTGCTTTTAGAAATGCAAATGATCTTTGTGTGGAAAATGGTGCTATAAATACAACCATAGAAACTGTGAAGAATGGGATTTCTTCTTGTCTTTATGCAGGATATCCTAATCTATATATGCAGTTTAATAAGGATGTAAAGTGGGTTGATGATGGTCATTGGTATAAGGGGATTGAGTATAATAAAGATAAGAGCAGGGGAATACCATATAAAGAGGATCTGTGGGTTCCCGGATATTTTGAATTGCCTATAAAAAAAGGAGAATCTATTATATTCTCGGCAGCCACATTTGAATGTGATCCTAAAAAATTCAATAAAACTTATGACGAGGAGCTTGCAACGCGCACTTGTCGCACGAGTTTTTTCAATTGTCTTAAAAATTCAGCGAAACAATTTTATCTGAAAAATGAGACGGGCACATATATTATGGCAGGTTATCCCTGGTATAATGTGCGGGCAAGAGATGAGTTGATAGCATTGCCGGGATGCACATTGTCTATCGATCATGATAAAGATTACTTCGAAATTCTTGATACATTTTTAAAAGCTCTTCAGCAGTATATCCAGACAGGTGAACTCAACAAAACTATTCATGAGATAGATTTGCCTGATATACCGTTGTGGGCCATATGGGCTATCCAGCAATACAAGCGCTATTCTGATGTGGCAAGTTGTCGGAAACGATATGGAGATGTTGTCAGAGGTCTTGTTGATGCGATCCGTGGTGAGCGTATACGAAATTTAAAGTTGAATGACAATGGTCTTGTTTCCTCGAATGGGCAGAATACACCGGTAACATGGCTTTCTGCTTCTATAAACGGCAGACCTATAATCCCCCGTACCGGGTATATCCTTGAGTTTAACGCACTTTGGTTCAATGCTGTTAATTTCCTGATAACTCTATATGACGGAGTTAAGGGAGAAGATGGTTATGTGAAAGAGTTGAAAGAACTTTCTGAAAAAATTAAGCAATCTTTCAGAGATACTTTCCTTAATGATTATGGTTATCTTTATGATTATGTGAACGGAGGGTATACTGATCTTGAGGTTAGACCCAATCTTGCCATTGCAATTGGTCTTGAGTATTCTCCACTTGAAAGAAGTGAAAGAAAAAAGGTGCTTGACCTTTGTACACGGGAACTGCTTACTCCAAAGGGACTCCGTTCTCTAAGCCCCAAAAGTTTTGCCTACAATCCAACTTATGTGGGAAATCCGGTTGAGAGGGAATATGCGGTGCATCAGGGTCCTGCCCGTCCGTGGCTGTTCGGATTTTATGCCGATGCGTACTTCCGGGTGTTTGGCATTTCAGGATTGTCTTTTATTGAAAGAATGTTGATCGGATATGAGGACGAGATGGCCGAAGGTTGTATCGGCTCTCTGTCAGAGATGTATGACGGAAATCCTCCATATACTGGCCGTGGTGCTGTCAGTACGGCAAAAAATGTTGGGGAGATTCTCCGTACAATAAAAACAGTGAAAAAGATGACAAAACTATTAACCTCTCAAACTGAATAATATATGAAAGCATTAATGTTTGGATGGGAGTTTCCACCCCATATATTAGGAGGATTGGGAACAGCAAGTTACGGTCTTACCAAAGGTATGCATGCAAATGGAAATATGGATATTACCTTTGTTATTCCCAAGCCTTATGGTGATGAGGAGATGGGTTTTGCAAATATAATAGGTGCATGTAACACGCCGGTTGCCTGGAGAGATGTTAATTGGGATTATGTTGAAAGTAGAATTGGCAATGTAGTGAATCCTCAGATCTATTTTGATTTGAGGGATCATATTTATGCTGATTTTAATTACATGAGACTTAATGATCTTGGATGCATTGAGTTCTCTGGTAAGTATCCCGATAACATTCTGGAAGAGATAAATAATTATTCGATTGTGGCGGGAGTAATAGCCCGTACAGTGCCTTTCGATGTTATTCATTCTCATGACTGGCTTACTTATCCGGCAGGGATTCATGCAAAAAATGTTACAGGGAAACCATTGGTAATCCATGTGCATGCTTCCGAGTTTGACAGGTCGAGGGGAAAGCCAAATCCGACTGTGTTCGGTATTGAAAAAGATGGCATGAACAATGCGGATCATATTATTACTGTTTCCGAACTTACGCGGCGCACTGTTATAGACAAATATGGAATAGATCCGGGCAAGGTTACGACAGTACATAATGCTGTTATTCCGTTAAGTGATGAATTGCTGAATCTTAAGAAAAAAGAGGGGAAGGATAAGGTTATTACTTTCCTTGGCAGAATTACCATGCAGAAAGGACCGGAATATTTTGTGGAGGCTGCAGCAAAAGTTCTACAGAAAAATAAGAATGTAAGATTTGTAATGGCAGGTGGGGGCGATATGGAGGCTGCTATGATTAAGCTTGCAGCAAAAAGAAATATTGCTGACAGATTCCATTTTACAGGTTTCTTAAGGGGTAAAGAGGTCTATCAGATGTTTCGCGATTCTGATGTGTATGTAATGCCGTCAGTGTCTGAACCATTTGGAATATCGCCTCTTGAAGCTATGGAAATGGGCGTACCTTCAATAATCTCAAAGCAGAGTGGCTGTGCGGAGGTTTTGTCTAATGTAATAAAAACGGATTATTGGGACATTGATGCTATGGCGGATGCAATGCATGCGTTAATTTCATATCCGGCGCTACACAATGAATTGCGCGATAAGGGTATAGAAGAGATACATGGTATAACTTGGGAAAAGGCTGGTAAGAAAGTAATTGATATTTATAAGAATGTGACCGGTCTTAAAGAATAATAAGTATTAACATTAAATTTTAGATAACATGAAGTCAGTTTGCTTCTATTTCAAGATACATCAACCATATCGTCTTAAACGTTATCGTTTTTTTGATATTGGAAATGACCATTATTACTATGATGATTTTGCCGATGATGAAATAATCACGCGGCTCGCTAATAATTCGTATATACCGATGGCAAATACATTGCTTGATATGATAAAGTCAAGCAACGGAGAGTTTAAATGTTCTATAAGCATTTCGGGAACAGCTATTGAGCAGTTGCAAATGTACGTTCCGGAGTGTATTGATAAGTTACGTGCATTGGCTGACACGGGATGTGTTGAATTCCTGTCTGGAACTTACTCCCATTCATTGGCGTCGTTGGAAGATCCGGAGGAGTTCATGCGTGAGGTAAAAGCGCACGATGATTTGATTTATAGGATTTTCGATAAGAAACCTACTGTATTTGCTAATACGGAATTAATATATGATGACGATATCGCGATGCTGGTTGCATCTATGGGCTTTAAAACCTGTTTGACCGAAGGCGCAAAACATATACTTGGATGGAAGTCTCCCAATTATGTGTATAAGTCTTCTACTGCACCCAAATTGAAACTGATACTTACTAATGATAAACTGGCAGATGATATTTCATGCAATTTCAATAATACCGAATGGGATGAGTATCCTTTGACAGCAGACAAATATGTAGATTGGCTGGCAGCTCTTCCTGAGGAGGAACAGGTTGTGAACCTGTTGATGAGTATGGATACTTTTGGAACATTCCTGCCCGCTGGAACAGGTATTTTCCAGTTTATGCGTGCTTTACCGCAGTTTGCAAAAGAGAAGGGAATAAGATTTACGACTCCTTCTGAGGCTGTCGCAAAACTTAAGCCAGTAGGGGAATTGAGTATCCCATATCCTATTTCAGGAATGGATGAGGCCCGGGATGTATCTGCCTGGAAAGGTAATGAATTGCAGAGAGAGGCGTTAGGTAAACTTTATTCTGTTGCTGAACGAGTGAACTTGTGTGATGACAGACGTTTGAAACAGGATTGGGAATATTTGCAGAGCAGTGATCACTTTTATTATATGAGCACTAAGAATATGGCGGATGGCGCTTCTGCAGCGGCTTTCAGCCCATATGATTCTCCTTTTGCCGCGTTTACCAATTATATGAACGTATTGGCTGATTTTCTGGTCAGGGTAGAGGAGCAGTATCCGGAATCTATAGATAATGAGGAATTAAATTCTCTGTTGTTGACAATACGTAACCAGGCATCTGAAATTACGGCTTTGAAGAAAGAGGTTACATCATTGAGGACAGATCTGGAGAATAAAGAGGAAGTGATGCCCAAAGTCAAAGCTGTAAAAAAAGCTCCCCAGAAGAAAGTGGCTTCAAAAAAGACAATAGCAAAGGATCCTGTAAAATAGACATACTAAATAGGTAAGTAGTTCAGGAGCAATATCTATATCTGAAGATACTGATATTGTTCCTGAAATTGTGTTTTGAATTTTGTAAAATCTATATTATGAATAATTAGTTTCTTGTTTCTGCCTTTTGGGAGCGTGCGATCAAAAGACTGTGAATTTGTGCAGGGTCAGGTAGTGGCATATCTCTTATCAGAAGTGTGGAGAAAGACTCATAGAAACGCTTTTCTATAGGATTTACCATTTCGAATAATTTCGGATACAGGAATTGCAAGTCGGCTACGATAACTTTGTTTCCAACATTGTCGATCGATTCAAGAAATGCTCCAACGGTGAAGCCCTGTAATTCAATTGCAGGGACTTCACCGAAACTGCCGTTGTCCAGTTTAACACGATAGATAAGTCCGGCGTTGTGTAATTTTTCGATTACACTGTTTACTGTGCGGATAGGTAATGAATACTTTACGGCAATTTCTTCACGTGTGAGAGGCTTTTCTCCTTTGATAAATATTTTTGCTATCACACACATTACAATCAATGCTATTGAGTGCCATCCTTGAATAGAAAGTGTGTCAGAATTACCGTTAAAGTTGAATGTGAAAACATTTTGCATGGAATAAGTCAAAACACAACCGGCCAGAAGAATGAGCCAGGATAATTGTAGCCAGATTAAAAGTAGCGGTAAAAATGCAAATGAACCGTATATGGCATTGTATTTGGATACATATATCTGTCCATTAACGAATAGTAGTTGAATAATCTGAAATACTATCGCACATATAATTCCGGAAATTGCGGCGTATTTTATTTCAACACGTGTATTTGGAATAAGAAGGTAGCAAAGAGAGAATGCTACCCAGCATAAGAAAAAAGGTGCGAATTCAAGCAAAACATTGACTACCGGAGACAAAAATGGGAAATATAGATTGTCTTGAATTGTTGTAGACATAAAAATAGATGCACCGGAAGAACATATCATTAACACTGGGATGATAAGACAGATAGATATATAATCTGAAATCTTTCGATATAATGACCTTTGCGTTTTGATATCCCATATAGCATTAAAAGCGTCTTCAATACACGACAAAAGAGAGATCACGGTCCATAATAAAAATATGATTCCTGCGCCGACAAACACGCCTTGTGACGCTTCGTTAAGGTAGGATTCAACAAAAGATAAAGCCGCTGTGATGGCTTGGTGTTGGGATGGAAAGATATTATATAGCTCATCCTGAAGATAGCTTTGCAATCCAAATCCTCTTCCAATTGCTACAAGAAGTGCGATGGCGGGCACAAGTGCAAGGACGGTAGAGTAGGTTAGGGACATGGAGCGTAATTGAAGTCCTCGATCCAGAAATGAGTTGACGGAGAGATTTATTGTACGTAATATTCTCACTCCCATAGTCTGCCTCGGATCACTCCAGACTCCCGATGTATAATATGATATCCTGTTCTTAATATAGTCAACAAGATTTAGTATTTTTGAGTTTTGTTTCTTTGATTGCTTCATATGGAATCGTCTATTGAGAAACTTGTTAAATTTAACCGCTTCTATATGTATAACAAAGAAGTAAGTAGTTGAGATAAATTAATGAACATATAAAACGAAGATATTTTTGAGTTGATTTTGGCGCGGAACGAAGGAGCATATACTTATATGCAACTGAACGACAAGCCGAAAGCAACCAAAAAGATCCAGTTTTATAGTTCAAGATTAAAACAATACAGATATCGCTTAATTTTTCTCAACTACTTAAATGAAATGTGGGCACTGTAATTAAAAAAGAGAAGGCAATAGACCTAAATAGCCAATTGCCTTCAAATATTATTACAGAAATGATATAAGCCGGGTTATGTGCCGAAAAATCGGTGTCTGTCATTTATCTAATCCAATCGGTTGCCCGATGGCTTAAGCAGCCTACCCCCCGGCAATGAACGGGCCGTTCTTTGCTGCCGGTATATTTGGCCTTGCAACCCGCGGGATATGCGGCCTCTGCTGTCACCAACAGAGCCGGTGAGCTCTTGCCTCGCCTTTTCACCCTTACCGGTCAGAACCGGCGGTTATTTTCTGTCACATTCACCTCGATGTCACCACCGACTTCCCGTTAAGAAGCGCGATGCCCTTTGTTGCCCGGACTTTCCTCTTGCATTTAAATAGCAAGCGACAGACCTCATTTCTGTGTCTTTATAACGCGGAATCATTCACTTTATTATTAATGCCTGAAGGTGTGCTTTCGGTATTTCTGCATCTACGCAAAGATAACAAACCGTTTATTCCCCAGAATAACAGAGATATTCCAGTGATAATGTACCCGATTTCCAGCTCTTTGCCAGGATTTTGATAATCTTTCCGAAGCATAAGTACGACAACACCGGCTATGCCAACAATTACAGGAATTATGTATAACCAAAGGGGAGTACGATTATTCTGTTTCCCTTTATATATCCATGACATTTGTGCCCCGGCAAGAATAATAGTGGAAACTCCCAAGGTTATGTTCATATTGCCAAACATGCCCCCGGGCATGATTAAGATAAGTACACCCCAGATAAGGGAAATAATTCCTGTCAGTGTAGATGTCCACGAAACTGGTTCTTTGTCTGTACCCTTCTTTTTTCTTGAGAAGAGATTGATAAAAAGAATTGAAATCCCGGGAATAATAAAAGCCACTCCCAGACCTATGAAAATATCGATAAAGAGTACATGGCCTGCAGAATCTGTAGAGGAAGCTTGGCGATTCAAAATCAAAAGTAGAATTCCGATGCAGAATGCAAGGAGATAGCAGATAAAATAAATTGCCCTTTTCATAGAATTAATCTTGATATTAATGTGTGTAAAAGAAAACAGTAAGTATGACTCGTAAATTAGTTAATGCATATTTTTAGTGGATTTTCGAGGGATT
>CAQFOZ010000057.1 GCA_948788915.1 uncultured Muribaculaceae bacterium
CAGCGTATGCTCTACCCGATAATTTCTCGGCAAAGAACCCTGAGATTGTCAATGCCAAAAGCGTTAGCTTTGAGCGTTATGGTGACTTGCTCATAATTTATCGTATTCAGCGTGGTGCGGACAATATCATTGAAGCGTATAAAGCAATAGATGCTCAGGAACAAATTGAATTGCAACCGGTAGGTGCCTTCAGGGAAAATACCGTCCGGGATTATCGTCCGCTAACCGCTCCTCCGGCAGCCTATATTACTGATACTAAGGGAGACAAACCTAAATTTGTGTCTCCAAATGCTACATTTCAGCTTGATCTTACTGATCCCGGTAATCGAATACATTACGAAAACAAAGAAATGCTCAAAGCTTATGCCGATTTTCTTGAAGATCCGGACAGCTATCAAGGGATTTCCGACTCTCCGATTCCTAATGAGGCAGAACAATTGAAGGCGCTGTACAATAAGAAGTTGAGTAAGAAAGCTATGAGTGTACGTTTGGCGAAAAAGCAAGCTGCAGAAAGTCTTAATTCGCAACTGCGTTGGGTTGTGATATCTATGTTGCTACCGTTGGGTTTATTGTTATGGCTGATGTTTACAACCGCAAACTTAGGTATTGCCGTCAAATTTCACTCTAAAATTCGCTCTATCGCTCTCGTTGAGATCTTTACAATCTTAATGGGGATAGCGTGTATCTATGTGTTTGCAAAAGTTAATTGGCCATGGATTGTAGTTGGTGTCGTTGCAATTCTTGTAGCCTTGTGGCTGTTTCTGTGTCTCAGTTACAGGACTTATGAACATATACGGTATGCTTTAAATGGATCTTTCCCGTGGGGAACGGCTATTAGTTTTGGCATTGTCGGCATGTTGTTCCTTTATCAGGCAGTGGCTTCAGGTGTTATATATATTCTTGACAGGTCGGGTGTTATTTCTGTTGATGATAATTTAGGTATCTGGCAGTTCATAGGGGGACAGATGGTTGCTCTTGTCCTTCTTTGCGTCACAGGTTTTTTGTATTATAGATCACTTATTAAAAAAGCTCCACAATTAGGCCGAAGT
The DNA here is from genome assembly GCA_948788915.1 of uncultured Muribaculaceae bacterium. Classification (GTDB taxonomy): domain Bacteria; phylum Bacteroidota; class Bacteroidia; order Bacteroidales; family Muribaculaceae; genus Lepagella. The sequence goes on from CAQFOZ010000057.1 coordinate 1,050, forward strand.
TTTATTTGGATATCAATAGCAACAATTGTGGCGGCCGCTACAGTTGCGCTTCTGATTGTAGTAATTATTGCAGTGCTTGTTTTCAAAGGCTCAGTAAAGGCATTTATGCAATCAGATACAACTAACTCCGGTGCTAATAACAGTGGAGTTGGTCATGATTGCTCAAAATGTCGCAACAGTTCAATGGGCGGATGCAGCATCTATCCCGCTTTTGAGACCCCGCCATCCAATTGTCCACACTACGATCCATATTAATCAGGATCTATATACACACTTTATTCCGAAGGCTCAAATCAGAAAAATACTTTTGATTTGGGCTTTTGTTATTATAGTATTTGTCCTTAGAAACTGATTCCAAAGATTGTAAATATTTTAACGATTTAATGTGCGGATCTGCTGCAATTCCGGGCTAAGACTATAGAATTATCATAGAGTAAATCATTTAATCATCATTTTATAAAACATGCGATTATGATTAAATCAAAAAAATATATATATTTGTAATTTAAACAATTTCTGACAATAACATAATAAAAAGAAATTATTTTTACAGCAATACAATTTTTATAATTTAATATATTTATAGATGAAGAAACTTATACTTCTTATTGTTGCTTTGATAGCGACTGCGGGGGCAAAGGCTCAAGACCCCGCTGATGTGAAAGTGTTGCTTGACACTGATTTTACGGTGTTTACTGAGGGGAGTGAGGAATCTCCTAAAAGTCTTTTAAATTCGGATTTCAATAAACTTGCAACCGGATATTCTTTTGTCTCCAATGTAGCTGCCGCCGGTGGAAAACTCCTTGTAAAAGAGAACGGATATTTACAGCTCAACGGATTCACCGGTTTGCCTACAGCCGGTGGAACGGTGAGAGTAACTGCGGAAGTGTTTATGATCGGTTTTGATGGTATGTTACAGTATCAACCAGGTTATAGCTCGGCTGATTATGTGAATGAGTTTGTTGAATCAGGGAAATGGATTAAGGTAGTGAGTCTTGTAGGAAACATGAGAGGTTCAAGCAAACTTAAAATTGTTCCATTCCTGTCGATCAGCGGCTTTTATATCAAATCTCTGAAAGTGGAATACAGTGCTGATTTTATAGCAGCACCTGAGGCTTACCTGCCGAATGATGCAGACGGAACGCAGTTTACAGCGGCCTGTAGTGTCAATACATCTGCAACGAAATATGAGGCAGATGTGTTCACCTATGATAAGGATGGCAAAGAAGTGTATTTTGCCAAGGATTTGGAACTGAAGAAACTTTCAGCTTATTCAACTTCTGCGACAGCAAAGGTAACAGGTCTGAATCCTGCTGAGACATACTATTATGTTGCCCGCTGTATAAATGCAAACGGTGCGAAATCACCGAATTCAGAAATAGTGGAAGTGGTAAAGAAGCTGTCTTCAATAGATGCTCCCAAAGCTCTTGCCGCCACAGATGTAACTTCTTCAGGATTCTCGGCCAATTGGGAAAGTGTGGCTGATGCCCGCAGTTATCTGGTAAATGTATACTCCAAGACCACATTGGCCAAGGAAGAGGAAATATCAGTGTTTAAGGAGGATTTCAGTGGCGTGACGGTCGGAACCGAGTCAAGTCTGGAATATTCAGGAGACTTGAATGACTATACGAATGTAAAAGGTTGGATTACAGATATGTCAAAAACATTTGCCAAAGGATATTATGTGATCTATCCCACTGGTAGCACGGGAACTCTTATTACTCCGGCGATTGACCTGTCTGCAGTAGGAGGTAAGTTCAAGGTTGTGCTTAAGGCTGCGACAAGAGACTATAGCGGATTTAAGGCATCTGCAGACACACTTAAGGTTGAGTTGACAGACCTTGACGGCAATGTAATAGAGGTGGCACCGAAAAAGATTCTTGATAAGTCAGGAATTGCCGAATATTCGTTTGACTTTACAAAAGGTGTTAAGAATTCTAAACTGAGTATAACATTTTCCAAGGCAGCTGACAGCTCTATGAAGTTGTTCCTTGATGACGTTGACATATTTCAGACATTGCCTGCCGGTAGCGTGATTGAACGTCAGTTGAGCAGTCTGCCATGCGAGGCGGGAACCTCATTAAAGGTTGTTCAGGCTCTTGAGGAAGGAATAGAGTACTCTTATTCTGTAATTGCGGTCGGCGAGACAGTTGAAGGATCCGGAGCATATGCTGAGATAGCTGAGATTCAATCCGATGAATCTAATCGTGTGCCTGTTGTATTCAAACAATCAGGTGTGGATGAAACCGGTTTTGCCGATGCGGTGTCAAAAGCATGGAAGGAGTCTGCAGGCGTGTTGTCTGTCACAGGCCGTAACGTTGTTGTCGCAGATCTGTCAGGAAAAGTACTTCTTAGAAATATTTCCGATCAGGAGCAGACTTATACTGTAAATTACAATGGCATAGTTGTAGTGCTTGTGGATGGCAAGAGCTATAAGATTGCATTATAATTTTTAAATAGAAGGCTCCATTCCATTTGCGTTACAGCTGAGGAATGGAGCCTTTTTATCTTTTCTGTTGGCCAATAGAATTTAGCAATAACACTCACAATTAAATGAAAAAATATATCTTCTCTCTTATTGCGTTTTTGTTAACGCAGATTGCAGCTGAGGGTGCGGTTGTATCTCCACAGGCGGCTAAGGATTTGGCTGTAAAAGTGCTTGAGGGTAAACGTATAATTGAATCCCCTGTGAGAATCAAGGGGAGATCCTCTTCCGGCAATCATCTTCCGCAGCCATATTATGTTTTCAATGCTGTAGATGAGAATGGTGGCTATGCTATCATTGCCGGAGATGACAGACTTCCGGCGCTATTGGGATATTCGATGACAGGTCATCTTGATATGGAGAATGTTCCGGAGGCAATGCTTGCATTGCTTCAGATGAGTGTGGATAATGTGGATAAATTGAATTCACACGGTGTGCAAAAAGCTGGCAAACCGGTAGTAGGTCCTTTATTGGGAGAAATAAACTGGGGACAGGATGTCCCGTTCAATACTATGTGTCCGTCTCTCTCGGGAGGTAGCAAAGCATATGTGGGTTGCGTGGCTACTGCTATGGCGCAGATGATGAGATATTATTCATTTCCACCCAAAGGAACAGGCTCACATTCGTATATTGATAACGGGATGTCTCTGAGTGCCGATTTCGGGGCAACAGAATATGAATGGTCAGAAATGCCGGCTACAGTGCCTGAAAATCCTACGGATTCCCAGATAAAGGCTTATTCAACTCTTAGCGCACATCTTGGGGTGTCTGTGGACATGCAGTATGCTGTCGGTGGTTCAGGTGCATATACGCATCTTGTAGCACCTGCGTTACGTAATTATTTCGGATATTCTCCTTCTTTGAGAATGCATACCCGTGAATATTACAATACAGACGAATGGATGTCTATGATCAGAGCGGAACTTGATGCCGGACGTCCGGTGTATTATTCAGCGTCAAGTGAGGATGCCGGTGGAGGACATGCTTTCGTGTGTGACGGTTATGACTCGGAAGGATATGTGCATATAAACTGGGGATGGTATGGAAGAAGTAACGGATATTTCTATATAAATCATCTTAATCCCGGTGAATTGGGTGAAGGTGGCGGCTCCGGTGCATATAATGTTTCTCAGGAGATCCTTACGGGTATGAAGCCTGCGGATAATGACGGGAATTACACTCAGTTGCTATTTGGTGCAACGCGGTTTTCCTGTGATATATTTGGTTCCTTTATGACGATCATGACGTATATTGAGAATCTTGATACGCAAGTGTTCGACGGAGAATTATATGTGGTGTTGACCGATGACAAGGAGCAGGATATTGCGGCAACCATATATAGTCAGGCTTATAATATGTCGGGTTTCTCGTCCGGACGTCCGGCATCACAGCTGATTACGTTGAGAGAAGTTCCTGTAACTGTCGATCTTCCGGATGGTGAATATCATATAAAATTGGCTTATCGGGCTACAAAAGATAACACGGTTCATATTTTGCGTCATCCTGTAGGATTGCCGTCGTATGTCAGATGTAAGGTTGCCGGTAAGACGATAGTGACAGGTGACAAGCATGTTCCGGTGCCTAATGTAAGCATGTTGACTCCACTTGTGCCTGATGGAGAGATATATGCACGCGGTAGTGCCAGATTTTCCGTGAATCTTAAAAACAACTCTTCCGATTTTCGTCTTACTTCTCTTGAATTGACTCTGAAAAACCGTAATAATCCTGAACAGGTAATGAGCAAAACTTTTCCGGTAAATATATACGATCTCAGTGAGAAGAGTGTTATTATGGAAATAGATCTTCCCGAGACTCTTGAAGAGGGGGAATATGAAGTTGTCCTTTCTCATGAAAAATATGCCGCCTATCCGTTTTCAACATTTAACGGAGAACCGACAATAGTTACAGTCCTTCCTGAATCAGAACATCCTGTGTTGCGTTTGACAGATAATCCGGATCCATATAATGTATCTGATGGTTCAAAGGATTTCAAGAGGGGTGATATGTTTTACGCCGATCTATTTGTAAAAAATTATGGCTCAGAAGGGGAGTGCATGGTGCTTATGAGAGCTATAGACCGCCAGAATCCGGAAAAACAGTATGTCTTGAAGGGAGATGCGAAAAGCTGGAAGCAGGGTGAGAATTTTACAGTCAGGCTTTCCAATACGCTTGCATTGGATCCTTCGGTTTATGATTGCAGTTTTTATTATATGGCCAGTGATGGCAAGGAAGTGCCGATGAAATCAGCTCCAATTGAATTTGTCTTGTCTGAATCGGATTCCCCGGCAATTGAAATTATAGATTTTCAACTTCCTCCTGCCATGAAGAGGGGGGAGAGTTATCCATATAGTATCACTGTTAAGGCATTGCGGAGTGTGAGTGGAACGTTATATATCAGGTTGCGGCAATTTACATATACCAACGGGGAGCTTATATACATGGGATCCTTGCGAATGAATGCAGGTGAGACTCAGACTATTTCGAAGAACTATCGTCCATCTCAATCGCTGTCCGACGGAAGGTACCTTACAATGGTTGAACTTAAGGATGGAAACAAGATTATTCCGGCTTCAGGCTATAATGAATACTATAAAGAAGTGACGTTAGTGGATTCCGCATCAGGAGTCATAGAAACAGATGTTGAGGAGGTTGAATGTGAACCGATATGGTTCACTATCGATGGCATACGGATAAAAGAACCACTGATGCCCGGTATCTATATATGTCGCAAAGGAGATAAAAGTACAAAGATGATAGTCCATTAAAGGGCATTTGCGTTTAAGTGATTTCAACATAAAGAGAGGTGTCGGATGTCGGCGCCTCTCTTTATGTTATGTCTTGTTTTCCGGGAGGCTGCTATAGGAGTTATACTTAATAGAATTACTGTCCGCTAAATCTTACATCAGTAATAATCTCAAATAATAAAACCGTATGTCTTATTGGAGATGTATATATGGATATAAGGTTGTAAATGAATATGATTATATAATTGGTATAATATTATGAAATAGGATTAATATTTGTCCGTAATTTCTTTTGGCAGAGTCGGCATTGCTCCATGCTGGGTACAGACGAAAGCGGATGTTTCCACTGCCTTGTGATGTGCAACTGCGACACTTTTCCCTTTCAGTATGCTTGCAATGAAGGCGGCAGTGAATGAATCACCGGCTCCTACCGTATCGGCTATTTCTACTACCGGAGTTGGCAGGAATGATACATTGCCGGGGGTAAATACATAGCTGCCATTGATTCCGCATGTAAGTATTAGCATTTTAAGATTATATTTGCCCAGAAGAATCCAGCATTTATCCTGGAGATCTATGCCGGGATAGCCAAACAGTCTGCTTACTAATACAAGTTCCTCATCGTTTATCTTAAGGATGTTGCAAGCTTTCATGGAGCTGTCAAGTATATCTTGTGTATAAAATCCCTGACGTAGGTTAATGTCGAAAACAATAATAGGATCGTTATCTGCGGGTATTGAATTCAAGTATGCTTTTATTGTGTTTCTCGTCACGACATTGCGTTGCGCGAGAGAACCGAAGCAAAATGCTTTTGTCTGATTTGCGATTTTACGCAAATCATTAGTGTCGGGAATATTGTCCCATGCTACATTTTCTTTTATTTCGTACTGAGGCACACCCGCTGCGTCAAGTTCAACCTGAACGGTTCCTGTCGGATAAGGAACCGTGGCAAGATGGTATTTAACGTTTTTATCATCGAAATTTTTGACGAGTTCGGCACCCAGCGGGTCATCGCCTATTGCGCTGATTGCCATGCCCGGCAATCCGAATTGTGAAACATGATAAGCGAAGTTTGCCGGAGCTCCTCCGATCTTTTTTCCATCGGGAAGCACGTCCCAGAGTGCTTCTCCCATACCTATTACCAAGTTTCTCATGATTGTGAATTATAGTTTCTGATTTTTAAAGTATAGAACATAAGGTATGCGACACCTGCCGTCATTACAGCTACAGCTCCGGCTTGTCCTATTGCGTCAGCTGCGAATCCCATGCATAGTGGAAATACAGTGCCTCCGAAAAGACCCATGATCATCAGACCGGAAACTTCATTCTTTTCTTTCGGAGAAGAAAGAAGAGCCTGGGCGAAAATGATAGGAAATATGTTGGAATTTCCGTAACCGATGAGCGCAATGCCGACATACAGACCAATCAGAGAATGAGATGTGAACAGCACCACCATTGCACCAAGCATCATAATGGCACTGATTGCAAAGAATAATTTGGCTTTCATGATGCGGAGAATGAATGCACCCGTGAAGGAACCGATTGTACGGAATATAAAGTATACACTGGTGGCAAATGCAGCTTCTTCAAGAGAAAAACCGATACGTTCCATAATAATCATGGGAGCATACGTATTTGTGCCTACATCAATGCCTACATGGCACATGATACCTATGAAACACAACAGGATGAACGGTTTGCCAAGCAAAATCACAGATTCTTTAAATCCTGAAACCTTGTCGGATTGTTCCTCCTGAATGGGGGTGGCTCCCAAGGCTGCTACTGCCATTACGCTGACAACTGCATAAATAAGGAAAAGTATTCTCCAGTTCAGTCCTAATGTGGGGAATAGGGTTGTTGCTCCCCAGGTGGCGATGATTGGTGCAAGAAATGAAGCTATTGCCTTTACAAATTGACCGAATGTAAGGGCAGAGGCCAGTTTGTCGCCTGAAATAAGATTGTTTACCAACGGATTGAGCGATGTTTGCATCACGGCATTGCCTATTCCCAAAAAAGAGAACGATATGAGCATAATTGCGTAAGAGTCTCCGAAAAGAGGTACGATCAGAGATATGGCCGTGATAATCAGTGAAAGAAGGACAGTCTTTTTTCTACCTATTTTATTCATCAGTATGCCTGTCGGCACTGAAAAAATAAGAAACCAGAAAAACACAAGCGACGGAAATATACTTGCTTCGCTTACAGAAAGGTTAAGGTCGTTTTTTACGAAATTGGTAGCTGTGCCTACCAGATCTACGAATCCCATCGCGAAAAAACACAGCATCACCGGAATGATTTGCATTATAAGAGCCGGCTTCTTTGTATTATTAATTGTAGAATCCATAAATGTATATTGCTAATGATTGAGTTTCTTAAAGAAATCCCGCTTGTTGATTAATTATTGGGCGTTAAGGAATATATTTTGAAATCTGATATTTCTGCTGAGCCATCGGCTGAAGATATGGAAAGCGTAGAGTAAGGCTCGTTGGGAAAAACCAAGTTTGTCATGGCAAAACGCCCGTTGTTGCCGAATATCTCTATGCTTGAAGTGTCTATGAATATTCTGAGTGACAGATTTTTGGTTTTGCCAAAAACAGGAGCTTTTGTTTCTACAGGAAAATCTTTGCTGAAATCTACATGTCCACTCTTTTCACGATTGAAAGACAGAGTTCCGCTTTCAACTTCATAAGACATAATGACTTGTTCTCCCCGTGGGTTTGAAAGGGTTAAAGAAACCTCTTTGCTCTTTTTCGGATCTATGTTAAGTGATATTTCGCATATACCTTTGTTTACGGAGGGTAAAGAGTATTTTTTAGGGGATTTGGAAACCGAAGTTTTCCTGACATTTACAGTAAGAGATCCACGCATACTGTCAATTTCCCTTACAGGTTTAAGAGATGCGTAATATTGGCCGTCCGTACCCTTGAATACATTCATTTCTGCCGGAAGTGTGTTTGCGGAACGGAATTGAGTGGTCGGGACATCAGCGGCATATTGCCAGTTACTCATCCATCCGATCACCGGATGCCGTCCGTCAGGTGCGTCGCTCCAGCTTACAAGAGCGTAATTGTCTTTGCCATAATCAAGCCATTTGGTAGGGACATTGCCGTTGTCATCGGTGTCGACAATAAACTTTTTGCCGTCGAAATCTCCTGTGAAATACTGTATGCCGCTGCCTCCGAAGGGTCCGTCGGGATTTATGTTGCATATAAGTACCCATTTCTTTTCACCGGTGTTCTCAACTTCAATCTCCATCAGATCGGGACATTCCCAAACACCTTTTTGTGCTCCGAATCCTTTCCCGAATGAGCTTTGAAGAGTCCATTCCTTCATATCGGGAGAAGTGAAAATAAGCATTTCATGATCGAGAGCATGAGCGAGAATCAAGGTCCAAAGTTTGGTTTCAGGATTCCAGAACATATTTGGATCGCGGGCTTCTGATTCGAGAGTTATAACCGGATTACCGGGATAGATCTCAAAAGTTTCACCGTTGTCATGGCTTACCGCAAGACTTTGTGTCTGGTTGTCTCCGGCAGATGTGTACATGGCGAGTACGGCATCTTTCCCGAATCCTGCGCTGTTTTCTGTGTCTATAGCCGAACTGCCGGAAAATACAGTGCCGAGTCCGTTGGGAAGAATCGCTGCGGGATGATGTTGCCAGTTTACGAGATCGGTAGAAGTGGAATGTCCCCAGGTCATATTTTGCCATTTTGATCCGTATGGATTCCACTGGTAATATAGATGCCACACACCGTCTTTATAGAACATCCCGTTTGGATCGTTCATCCAACCGTATTCGGGGGTGTGGTGGAACAATGGACGGAATTTCTCTCTGTTTGTGGTGTCGAATTCATCTACCAACCTTAGTTCTTCCCATGCGGCATCATCTTGTGCTTCACGGAGACTCGTACGGTTATGTGGGGATACCACTTCCAGAATTATATTTTTCCCTTTATATGGAGAAATATCGAAAGGAACGGTGAAATCTGTCTTGTTTCTTGCAAGGCGCGCGTAAAATGTGCGTTCAAGTTTTCCGTCAACAATCACATTTATTTTAGCGTCATCGACTGATTCCTGAATGGGGAGAAGAAGTTTCTTGTCGGCACCTGTCAGACGTATGAATGTATGACTCGGACTTAGATGCTCGATTTTTATATCCTGCGACATGGCGCCAAAGGTTGTCGCGGAAGCAATAATTAAAGCTAAGCCTTTTTTTAGAATTGAGTTAATCATTGTGTATTTAATTAAAAGTTAATCAAAGTATTGTAGATTGTTTAATGTGGCTTTTGAAGACAGATAAACTATTATTTCTGAATTATTGTCATCAACAACCTAAACAAATCATGAATTTTAGTCAATTGTTTTCACCGCAAATATATAAGAACGGATATGATTCGTATATAAATATTGGCGCATGAAATACAACAGATGTTGCATATGCAGATTTTTTATAACGATTTGCAATATAATTGGTATTAATTAGTATATTTGACTCACAAAAATTGACGTTTGCCAACACGAACCGGCTTTTAGCCGACTTTCGTTATTTTTTTCGTCGAATATTCTTCGTATATTTGTATTGCTTTGTCAATTTATTGATGTGTGTCTGTATTGTTTTATGAACACACCGAATATTTGAAATAATTTACCTTTCATGATGAACTCGAAGTTTAAACAGATTCTTATAGCTGGATTCTCCATGCTGTGCGTTTTTCTAATGTTTTCATCGTGTCGCCAGCAGAAAATATATAAAATAGGTGTATCGCAGTGTAGCCGTGATGACTGGCGCAAGAAAATGAACGAGGAGATAGAGCGTGAGATACTTATGCATCCGGATGTTGAGGTTGAAATTCGCTCGGCAGATGACAGCAATGAGAAACAGATTTCGGATATACGGTATTTTGTGAACAATGGCTTTGATATACTTATAGTAGCGCCTAATGAGGCGGATGCCATAACACCCGTCATAACAGAGGTGTATAAGAAAGGTATTCCGGTAGTCGTGTTTGACCGTAATGTAAATGGGCATGACTATACGGCATATCAGGGTGCCGATAATAATGCTATTGGAAAGGCTGCCGCTAAGTATGCTGTAAATCTGATGCGGGGAGATGGTAAAATAGTTGAACTTTATGGTCTTAAAGGTTCAACACCGGCTATTGGACGCCATAGTGGATTTGCGGATGAGATTGCATTGCATCCAGGAATGGAACTTATTGCAGTCGATTACGGCAACTGGAATTATGATGAGGCATATGCCGGAGCGGATTCGATATTCCGTCGTCATCCGGATGTGGCTCTTGTTTACGCGCATAATGACCGTATGGCCATTGCAGCTTCAGATGCATCGCGCAAACTTGGTATGCATCCTTATATTATAGGAGTAGATGCCGCTCCTGAAATTGGCATTAAAGCAGTGAGGGATTCTGTGATAGACGCAACTTTCCTCTATCCTACAGAAGGCCACAGATTAATCCGGACAGCATTGTCTATCCTCAAAGGGGAACCGTACGATAGCGTGGCACAGCTTCCCATACCATCTCCAGTGGATCTGTCTAATGCGGACATACTTCTGCTTCAGAACGAGTCTCTTAAAGAGGAGACATCTAAAATGAAGAGTCTTAAAAATGAGGTAGATGCCTATTGGGAAAGACATTCCGCCCAGACGGTTATTCTTTATATATGTATTGCTTTGGCAGCACTGTTATGCGCCGTGGTTTTCATTATCCTCAAAGCATACTGGCAGAGAAAGAAATATCAGGAAGTATTATTGCGCAAGAATGAACTGCTTGCTGAACAGCATGAAAGACAAAAAGCTCTTAATGAACAGCTTAATATTGCGACTCAATCAAAACTTGTGTTTTTTACCAATGTATCCCATGATTTGCGGACACCTCTTACTCTAATTGCCGAACCTGTATCGCAGATCCTTAAATCGGATAATCTCACTGAATCACAACGGACGCTCATGCAATTGGCTGATAAGAATATAAGGATATTGAGACGATTGATAAACCAGATTCTTGATTTCCGCAAATATGAAAACGGTAAACTATCCATGTCTTTGACAGAGGTTGATTTCGCCTCCCTTGCAAAAGAATGGGCTGGAGCTTTCTGTAGCGTTGCAAGAAAGCATGATATAAAACTGGATATTATTATTCCTGAAGATCAAGATTTTCATATGGCAATAGACGTAGAGAAGATGGAGCGGGTATGCTATAATCTTATGTCTAATGCTTTGAAATATACTCCGGCAAACGGGAAAGTGACATTCTCTTGTGAATGCGATGGAATCTCTTTGCGTTTTGCGGTGTCGGATACCGGCTCGGGGATAGCGGATACAGACAGAGACCATATTTTTGACCGTTTCTTTCAGGTCGATAAAGTGCGCCCTAAGGGCAGTGGAATTGGACTGTCGTTAGTCAAGGCATTTGTGGAGCTGCACGGTGGGTCCATAACGCTTGAAAGTGAGCCGGGAAAAGGCTCTGTATTCTGTGTTACTATTCCCGTGACTCATTGTACGGAAGGCAATATGCCGGAGAGGGTTAAGGAAATAAAACCTATTATCGGGAAAGAAGATGTGGAGGCCGAACTTGGTAGTGTAGAGGAGGCGGAAATTGAATTTGCCGATAACAGACCCCTTGTGCTCGTTATTGATGATAACAATGATGTTCTTGTTCTGCTTCGCACTGTTCTTGGTTCCGACTATAATGTAATAACTGCTTCTGATGCGAGAAGTGGGTTGCAGTTGGCGGCAAGGTATACACCGGATATTATTCTTTGTGATGTTATGATGCCGGAAATGGATGGCACGGAATGTTGTAAACGGTTGAAGGAGGAGATGTCGACATCACATATTCCAGTGCTTATGCTTACGGCTTGTTCTGCTGACGAGCAACGCGTCGCCGGATATGACAGCGGAGCTGATGGATATTTGTCCAAACCGTTTGACTCGGGGGTGTTAAGATCGCGTATAGCTAATCTCATTGCCAATCGTCGCATAGTCAGAGGAACAATAGAGAAAGCCGGCATGGGTAGTGAAGGTGATCTGAGCAAGCCGGTAACCACTAAGGGAAACCATAGACCAAAGGGTAATGCTGATGTAGAAAATGAATTTTATAGCCGCTTTGTATCTCTTGTAGAAACCGAGATGGGTAATCCGGATCTGAATGTGGATCAGCTTGCTTCCGAGATGGGGCTTGGCAGATCACAGTTTTACCGTAAGATAAAGGCGCTCACAAATTATTCACCGGTGGAGCTTCTGAGAAATATGCGTATAAAGAAAGCAAGGCATCTGCTCACCACTACTGACAAATCTATAAGTGAAATAGGATATGAGGTTGGATTTTCCACTCCAGCATATTTCTCAAAGTGTTATCGAGAAGCATATGGAGAGACGCCAAGCGAGATACGTACCAGATTAGGAAACAAATAATATCCATCCAGTTATGGGTATTTGTTAGGTTATGTTCTTCAATTCATGTCATGAATTGGGGAACATAAAATTTTAATTGTATGGGCGACACCTGTTTGACAGATTATGAAGTGATTTAAACTTTTTTATTGCTGTCCGATAAAACTCAATAATATCAAAAACGCATGGCTCGACCGC